>JAUWMW010000346.1 GCA_030612965.1 bacterium | reverse complement strand
AATCGAGTGGTCCACCCCTCCGGGAGTGGCTGTCGATCATTATCATCTGTACCGCGGAGATTCCGCCTGGGCCTCAACCAAGTACTACCCATTTTACGATGAAGGCGAGGCCGCCGCCAGCATTCCACCGGTCGACAGTTTCTACATAGCGGAAGAAGACAAGACCTATTACTACTACGCTATGGAACCTTATGATGATGTAGATGCCCCGGCAACTAGTTTCCCCGATCCTGCGCCGGTTGACAACTATGTGTACTTCGTGAACGCTGTCGACGAATTTGGATTCCAGACTCCTTTCTCGGATCAGACGCAGCTTCATTTCATTGAGCCCAGAACGAAGGATATTCTGATAATGTTAGGCAAACCACATCCAGTGGATGGTGTCAGCCCCGCTAGTCTCCGGGAGTTTTACGACTCACTGCTTCTTGGATATGACCACGATTTCTATTCAATCCGCGATACTGTTTATTTCTCCGACTGCACAGATGGATTCCCACGCTGTGTTGATTGGCACGACTTCATGCGCTACAAGGTAGTGATTGTCGACGGCGGTTTCTTTGATAACTCTCTGTCGGCAGAATACGAAGATCCGATGAAAGGCTACACACGTTACCTCCTCTCCGGAGGGACCCTGGTCGCCTTCAGTCCCCTTGCGAGGTTGAACGGTTATTCCGGGTTTGATCCGCCTAATATTCAACCGACCGATCACTGGTTTATCCAGCGTTTCTTCGGTGTCGATTCAATCGCCTTCATGAGTGTCGGGTATTGTCCCGGGTCTATCGATTGCCATCAGTACACTGGATTGCAATGGGCGGAGAGTATCGAAGGGGTGATGCCTGATTTAGCCTATGACCCTGCAAACGCCCCGTTTACAGACATTGTGGACGCGGTCTGGCCGTGCGGGCAGTGTGCACCGGACGTAGCCTCTTTTAAGGTGAACGAGGATGCCCAGGTCACGCATGTAGCCCATACGCTCTATCCCGGCACATCAATGCTCGAGGGTGAACCTATCGGCCTGACGGTTGAGAATGAAGGCACGAAAGTATGGCGGTTCGGCTTCCACCTTTGGTATATGGAACCTCCCGCCGCGCGGGAGTTGATCGAGGCAATAATCCAGCCGCAGGTGAAGACCACAATCGAACCGGACACTGTTTATGCCTATTGGGCCAACGCCATTGATCCGCAGCCGTTGAACGTCTATTTGGGGCAGTTCCCGGAAGGCCTGTCGGCAGCCGATGTCGACCCGGCCACTTTGATCGTGAATTCTACCGTTACGCCTTCGGCCTGGACGATTCTGCCATCGCATCCGGACTACGTGGGCGAGGTACTTGAACTGGAGATACCTGTAGCTCCATTCGTCGACAGCTATGAACCGGTTTGGGGAACATCGGCGAGACAGTACCGAGTAACCGGTCAGTTCCTCATCGAGTATGACTCCTTAACCGCGAGCGGAACCGTTGTGATGAGCGGACATATCCCGGGCGACGTGACAGGGGACGGCGTGTTAGACATCAGCGATCTGATTCATCTGGTCGATTATATGTTCCGCGACGGTGCGGCGCCCCGCTACCCGCCGGCGGCTGACGTGGACGCCAACTGCAGCCTGGATATCGGCGACATCATATATCTGGTCGATTATTTCTTTGCGGATGGGGCGCCACCGCGGCCGGGTTGCGCGGCGGAGTGACAGAAAGTCCAACGGCTATTGCGAGGAGCGAAGACACTTGTGTCGCAGCGACGCGGCAATCTCTCTATCCCGGACGCGGGAGATCGCCGCGCTCCCTACGGCAAGAGTGCCTGCGGTCGCTCGCGATGACAGAGGGG
>JAUWMW010000129.1 GCA_030612965.1 bacterium | reverse complement strand
GTTCCGAATCTGAGTACCTTCATCATGTTTAACCTTATTATGTCGTCCACACTCAAAACGGTTCAAGTAACCATCGGGTTCTTCAATTATAACGTAAAGCGATCTATTTCAAAAGCAGCATTTTCCTCGAATGCGATGTTTCGCCGGCTTGCAGCCGATAGAAGTAAACGCCGCTGGCCACCGTGCCGCCGCGATCGCTGCTGCCGTCCCATTCACAGGTGTGAGTGCCGGCCGGCAGTCGAGCACCGGCGAGCTGTTTGACCTTCTGACCGAGAGCGTTATACACTGTCAAAGAGACGTCCGTAGGTCTGGAAAGGCTGAATGAAATCGTGGTGGTCGGGTTGAATGGGTTCGGGTAATTCTGATGTAGTTGGGCCGTCTCGGGCAAGGTGGCAAGCCGGTCGTCATCGACCGATGTTGCTAAATCAAAGCGCTCACGGGCGCGCTGAGCGTTTTCGTACAACTCGATCTCATCGTCGCCAACGACGATAGCGAAAGCTACTTCGTTGGAGTCCCAGGCCTCTATCGCGAATGATCCGGAACTGATAAGCATCATTAGATCCCCGGTCAGGGCGGTGTCGATATGGATTCCGGTGTTGGCAATCAGTTCGTATTTTTCTGCGCGGGAGAATCCTTTCTTGACCGCACCGTTGTCGATAGCCGCAAACGAATTCAAGTTCTTCAGCGACACCAACCCGACCATAGGTCCCTCGCCGCCGGTTTGGTAGAGCATCGACGCCGCTTCATCGTAGATAACGCCGTCGCCGGCTGGGCTGAAGTCGAAGTCCATCAGGAAGCCGAAATGCAGACCAGTCAACCACCCCGGCGTGATATTGCGCATCTGGAATCTGACGATCATGATGCCGCCTTCGTCGGCGTAGCTGATTGTCTCCTGCGTCAGTTCGATGGGGATAGGTATCTCCGAACGACTGTCGACATATCCCGCCACTCGACGCGTGCTACCGTTACTGTCGACGATGGGTGTGCTGAGGCTCAGGGTCGGTTCGTAGTCTGAGGAGCGGAAACTCCCCTGGGCATCCCGGATCGAACTGGATAGTTGCAGGCTGTTTCGACCTACTATTATGCCGGCCTCATAGAGCAGGTTGTCGGAGTTATCAATCCGAAACCCCTGTCCACCGGCAGCGTAGATGGAGCCTGTTCCAAATCCGAATTGAGCGAAATCGGAGACTGAGAAACTGATCCGCGAGCTGTTGTGCTCAGCAATAAGACCGAGGGGAGCAACACCGACCGTGATCACCAGAGCCAGGCTGTCAAAAACCCCGCCCTCCGGGAGTCGGAGATAGAGGCGGAAGCTGATGTTCTGTCCGTGGAGCAAAGTGGGATCGAAACTGATTTCGTAGGGGATGGCGTTGATGGCCGTGGTGCCGCCATTGCCGAAAAAGAAGGCTGCCTCGGCGGTGTTGATGGTGACACCGAGGTCATCGCTCTCGAGTTCGGCAATCACATCGATCACGTTGCCGGCCGAGTTATTCAATATTACTTGCAGGCCAAAGGTCTCCGCCGGCCAGGCCACGCCATCGTCGGTAATCTGAGTACCGGCTATTTGGAAATCGGTGGCTTCCGGAAGCGGCAGATAACTCAGCAACCGGGAGGCATCGACCAGCCCGTGACCGTACGTGTTGTCCTCACCGACCGGGCCAAGATCCTGGGTGGCTTGCAGCAGCGCGTACTTGATTTGTTCGACCGTCGCGTCCGGGTTATACTGACGCATCAGAGCTACCAGCCCGGCGACGTACGGAGCAGCCATCGAGGTGCCGCTCATGTACGAGTATCCGCCGTCTCTCTGTGACGACCGGACGCTGACTCCGGGAGCCACTACTTCCGGTTTGATCTCACTTTGATCGCACGATGACGGTCCGCGACTGGAGAAGTTCGCAACCTCTTTGTTAATATTAACGGCTCCGACCGCTAGCGTGTTTATTGGCGTTGTCGCCTGGTCAGCCGGGCTGCGCAGCGACATCGGGTCCGGTCCTTCATTGCCGGCGGCGAAGATCGTGACGATCCCGGCCGCCTCAACGACATCGATTATACCGGTGAAGGTTTCGTCGCAGGGGTTGAAGAGTCCCTTGGGCAACCCCCAGCTATTCAGAATTACATCAGGCACATCAGCGGTGGTGGCGGTGTCGCCGTCGGGATTGAGCGCCCACTGAAAGGCCTCAATAATATCGGACAGGGTGGTTTGAAGCGGCCTGCCCTGGTCGATAACACCAGCCGTAATCCACTCCGCCTCGGGAGCGACTCCGAAACTGTCGGCCTCGACGGCACCGACCATCAGCCCCATCGTGTGAGTACCGTGCCCGGCGGCATCGTATGGCAACTCGTCGGGGGCCACCTTGGAAAACCATGCCGACGACAGCGGCGCATGGTTGCCACGCCATTTGGTTGTCAGGGCCGGATGATCGCTCTCGACACCGGTATCGAACGAACAAACCAACCGACCGGAACCTTTCAATCCCCGTTGCCACAAGTAGGGAACTTTCAACAGCGCCAGTTCGCCGGACACAGAAGCCACCAGGGACGGCGCCGGAGTTTCTTTCACGGGAACAACATACTCCAAAGCAAGATTCTCTGTCACCAGCTTCACTCCGGGAAGGCCTGCGAGTTCGTGAATCGCCTGGGCTGTTAAGGTAGCCGTAAAAGCCGGTACTATCCAGTGGCGGGTTACCGGCGTGGATGAGTTCTTATTCAGATACTGAGCTACCTGGTCGGACGACTTCAGCGACCGATGAAGCAACTCGCCCAACAACAGCTTGATTCTCTGACCACGCTTCAGCGACGGGGCCGCCTTGAGCAGACCGAGCGAGACCGGCGGTTCAGCATCGATAAACACCACGACCGAAATCGGACTGTCGGAGGCTGTCTGTACGACCGGATTGAGCTTGCTCTGTAGACCGGGGGCCAACACATCGGCGTTAGCCAAGCTACCGAAGATTGTGCTCAGAAAGGCGGCGGTGACTATTGCTATTAATGAGTGTCTCATGTTCATCCTGTCTCCTTGACCTGATCCTACCCCCTTTGAGCAAAGGTTGTGCCGCACCTATCGAGCATATGGGCGGATCAGACCCGCGCAACCGAATGCAACCACCCACCGCCACCAAGCGTCAACAGACTGAGTCACAAGGGATTATGAGGGCTTCCACGCGGCCGCCGTCAGAGCCGGGAAGGATTCCCTGAGGTCGGCTTTTGCATAGTGTGATCAGGATTGCCGTTCTGGCCGGAACTGACCGCAAAGTTTTACACGCCGCCCCCAAATCTAATGTATATATTGCGCAAATGAGTTCACGGTCCGACATGCCGGCGGCAGGCCGCTGGCTCTTGCCCGCCCTGCTGATATTCGCCACGGTGATCCGGATTCTCTACCTGCTAAATTACTCCGATCTGCCACAATGGGACCAGCTGACCGTCGATAACTACTACCACCATCATTGGGCGGAAAACCTGGCCAGTGGGAACATTCTTGGAGATACCACCTATTTCCGGGCGCCTTTCTACATCTATGCTTTGGGTCTGGTTTACGCTCTCTTCGGCGCCTCATTGTGGGCAGCCCGATTGCTCGGCCTGGTGGTGGGGCTGGCTTCGATATACTGCACTTACCGCATAGGCCGACAAGCGTTCTCGCACCAAGTCGGCCTTGTGGCCGCTGCTGTTCAGAGCATCAACCCTGTCTTCCTCTATTTCGAAGCTGAGTTGCTTTTGGACGTGCTGTTCACGTTGCTTTTGCAGATATCATTGCTAACCGTCTGGCGCTGGTGGGACAATCGCAAACTGCGCACTCTCCTTTTCGCCGGACTGGTGACCGGAATCGCCGCTATCACGCGACCGACCGCCTTAGTATGGGCTGGACTGGTATTTGCATGGTTGCTGCTCTTGTCCGGTGATGCCGTCGTTCGTCTGAAGCGGCTGGTGATGTTCGTCGTCGGTTTGGCTTTGGTGATTGGTCCGATCTTCGTGCGCAACCTCTACGTGGCGGATGATCCGGTCCTGATCGCCTCGCAGGGAGGGATCAACTTCTATATCGGCAACAATGAAATCGCCGATGGTGTCTCAGCCCATATGCCGGAACCGATGGGTCACAACTGGCGTCTTAAACAGGTGGTGCGAGCAGCCGAGGAGGCATCGGCACAACGTCTCAAACCCGGGGAAGTCTCGGATTATTGGACATCCCAAGCATTCCAATGGATAGTTCGGAACCCTGGTTCATTTGTAAAACTATATCTCAAGAAACTGTATCTCAGCATCGGCGACCGTGAAGTGTCCAACAACCGTGACCTCGGACTGTTCTCCGCCAACATGCCGCTGCTTCGACTCAACCCCGTCTCGTTTTCGATCATACTGGCCTTCGCTGCCGCGGGCGCTCTGTTCGGATGGCGTCACGGAGGTAGTCGGATGCGGCTGCTGATAGGGTTGATCCTGACCTACCTTATGACGATCTCCTTGTTCTTTTTCAGCAGCCGCTTTCGCATTCCGGTACTGCCCTTCATGACGGTGTTGGCTGCGGTGGGGGCGATGGCAGTCCTGGATCTGTTCGCCACCAGTATCAAGCGAGGCGCCGGCACTATGCTGGGCGTTGTCGCAGTCTGGGCGTTCTCATACTATCCGATGGTGAAGCTTCCACCCGGTTCGCTCTCGCAGGACTTCGTCTCCAAAGGGATCCATTATTACGCAAAAGGGGACCTCCAGAATGCGCTCGGCTACTTTCAGGCTGCTCGGATGTTTGATACCTCACAGGCAGAGACCAACCTGAACATCGGCGCTTGTTACCTACGGCTTGGGATAGCCGACTCAGCGCTTTTCTATTTCGAGCAAGAACGCCAACTGCACCCCAATCGATCCAAGACACACAGCAACCTGGCCTCGCTGCACCTGATCAACGGTCGCTACCTTGAAGCTGCCGTCCAGGCCGAGAAGGCCCTGGCTCTGGCCGACTGGGATGTCACCGCCAACATTATCTACCTGCGCGCTTTGGCCGGAATTGACAGTATCACAAGCGGCAGCTTCGTCACCCGGGTGGAACAAGCCGCAGGGCGCACCGACAATGATCTCTACCTGCTGAACGACGCCGCCCTGCTCCTGCTTCGACGCGGCGACACTGCCCAAGCCGAATCACTGCTGCTGCGAGCGTTACATTCACGACCTCCGCCGATTGAGACTGACGACGGCGCCTTTGACCGAAACTTCCCCAACCACTTTCTGAGGCGACGCCACGAGACCGCTCGCACCCATTATCACCTCGGTCTGTTGGCCGGTCTGTCCGGAAAGTACCATCTGGCCATCAGCCACAACCGGCGGGCAATTGTGGCCGACTCGAATCTGGTTGAGGCCTGGGTAAATCTGGCCGGCGGTTACCGATACACCGGACAGATGGAGTCGGCGGACTCGGTGATGACCATAGCCGCTCAACGTTTCCCCACTAATGAGTTGATAAGACAGCTTACCCCTCGACTCAACCAATAAAAACGGGACCGAGTAACTCGGTCCCGTGGTATGTGCCAAACTTATGGCGACGTTCTACGACGATTACTATCTCAATCGATAATTATCGCTTCCTGTCGTCTCTTTTCTATTTCCTCGCACCGCGCATCGTAGTTGCGACGCGCCTCAGAGAGAGACACTTTCACCGCAGCATCCGGATAGCGGTTTTCAGATACCTGACCGTTGCTTCCACCGAGCGTCGGATCGTACAACCATTCTAGTACCGAATCGACCACCACCTGCATTGTGGCTGAGTCGATCGATAGCGGCGTAAACTTGAAATGCACCGTCTTGAACATATTGGTGGCCAAACGGTGCGCTACCGGGCGACCGTGTAAATTATGGTTCCCACCCAAAGGATGTGATGCCCCGTAGCAGGACTTGTACTTATAGAGGATTTCAGTACCGAACGACCGTACGCACCAATCAACTTCCGGCAGACTCGGGCAATCCTCGTTCCAGTAGAAGATCTGGCCATACAGGTCCCACTTGTAACGAGTGTGCAAATACCCCGTATCGATTGCCAGATCAGGCCACTCACCCGGCTTAGTGGAAAACGTTCCGATGAAATCCTGATAAAGGCCGAGTGGTGCAGTCCCACCGAGTCCCGGCACGTAACTGGCCCATCCGGTGTGACCTATGGAGTCGACGCCGAAGTAGTGCCTGTAATTGAACGGTGGTTCGGTACCCGTCGGGCCCTGTGCTGTGCTTCCAGAGATAACTAAAGTGCGTCCGGTCACCCAAACGTTGATGCCGGCATCTATGGATTTGTAAATTGTAGTCCACTGAGGGTCCAGTGGGACACCCAGCACATCATCATAGAGGATTATCACTTTGTGTTTCAAGAGTTCAGAGATCGGCGCCCCTGGGTCCAGACGACTGTTAGTCATACAGATAAAGTCGGCGCTGACTCCTATGTTTGCCAGATAACCCTCGGTGATGGCGTTGGTATCAAAGACGATTTCTCGACCGGTGTTGGCCGCCCAGGCGTCGATGGTTGTCTTCCAGTAGGCCTTGATGGTGTCACGCTTGATGGGATCATTCAAGCCTGCCGGCAAAATTTTGCTAAAGTCAAGGACGACAATATCGCGCTCGTAGCGGGGATTGATGACGGGGAATTCCAAAAAGTACGGCACCAAGTCGGGAACCAGAGCATCGTCACGTGATCTAAGCCAGAACACGAACGACATCTGAACCGTTGTATCGGAGTGGAAGCCCTCAAAGACGTTCCACAAGGTATC
>JAUWMW010000314.1 GCA_030612965.1 bacterium | reverse complement strand
AGACAGAGGTTGCGAGCCACGATGAACAACCAACTCTTGACGTCGGTGATACGGTGATGATTACTCTGATGCTCGTACAGACGAATGAACACATCCTGAGCGACATCGCCGGCGGCGTGGGCATCACCTAACATTCTGAGGGCGAAATCGTAGGTCCGATCTTTGTAGAGGAGAAAAAGCTCAGTAAACTGTTGATGGTTGCTGCTGGTTTCCACCATCGGTGGTCGGTCCTCTGTCTTGATATTTACTGTCATCTTATATTGAAGACACGCGAGAAGGAGGAAAGTTTTTTGTTTTTTTGGTGGGGAAGGCTTTTTCTGCCGAACCAAGAAGATCTGAAAGCTCTTGTGGGCGGCAGATGCCGTGAGGTTGTCCCATAAGTTCGTTTCGCCGGGTTCTGAGATCGACGCAGTCGAGATTGTGACCCGGCGATCTTTCCACACGGTTGCGGAGAGTACGCTTAAGGAACCGGCGGTTCTCACGACCTCCTCCGGATGTCGAAGGAACCACCGGAACATGCACTTGTGGGACAGCCTCTCTTCGTCTGCGCCTTGATTATCTTGGATACGTCCCTTGAACGGGCAGCCCGGGAGGTCTGCCGCGCACAATATCTGACACTTCTGTCATATCGGGCCTGACCCGGAATCCAAGTCTGTATTCTAATACTGGATCCTACCCCGACCCCACCCACAAAAAAACCGCCGCCTCACTTGGAGACAGCGGTCACGCTTTGCCGGAGCGGCCCGACTTATTTTTCGTTCAGGATATACTTTCGCGGGTTGAGATTCTTCCCGTTGCGGATGACTTCGTAATGCAGGTGCGGGCCGGTCGAGTATCCTGTGGAACCCATCAGGGCGATCACCTCACCGCGCTTGACTCGCTGTCCAACCTTAACTTCCGACTTTGACAGGTGACCATAAAGAGTCCGGAAGCCGTAGCCGTGGTCGATAACCACCGTCTTACCCATCCCGCCGTTTTTGCCGACTTTCACCACTTTGCCGTCGGCCGTGGTCACGATCGGCGTGCCGCGATGGTTGGCGATGTCGATCCCGCGATGCATCCGCTTATACCCGGTAAACGGGTCGTATTTCATCCCATAGCCGCGAGAAAACCAGCCTTTGGCCGGCCAGATCGAAGGGGTGTGGGTCAGCCGATCTTTCAGGTCGTTAAGAGCGGTGTGGACCTCATCGAATTTCTCCACCTCAAACCGCGACAGGCGCAACAGGTAGTCGAGTTCCACTTCGGCCATCCGGGCCTTCTGCTGAGTGGGACTGGTTGGGATCGTCTTGGCCGCGGGACCACCGACGCCTAACTGACGCTCCTGCGGATCGATCTCCGGCAGGTCAAAGGCGGTTCGCATGACAATCTCTTTCTCGATCAGGCCGGCGTAGCGATCTTCGACCTCGGCCAGATTCCAGCGCATCTGCTCGAAATTGTCAGCCAGTTCCTTGTTCTCCACGCGGAGACGGTCGATCTCCTTTTGCGCGACTTTGTCAGTAAAGTATTGAGAAGTGAAGTAGAGCCCAGCCGTCAACGAAACGACTGAAATGACAGCCACCAGATAAACTAAAGCCACCGGGATTCTCACCTGTTTGAAAACCCCGCTGGCGTCGGGTACTAATATCAGCGTTAATTTTTTTCTCAGCATCCTCGCACCATTTATAACATTCCTGCTGCCGGCGCTGCCAACATCGAAGTCAACTTACTCACCGGTATTCAAAACAGGGCCGAAAGTACGTGACGCACTCCCAACTGTCAAGTATAAAAGTACCGCGAACTACTTTATAAGAACGTATTCGTGCTTAAGGACCTTGTTGACAATCTTGGCCAGCTTCTCCGACTGCAGGTTCTGCAGGCTGTACAAGTGCCAGTAGGTTTTCTTCGGTAGTCCGCTAAACACTCTCTTCTTCTTGGTGGTCACCATGGCATCGCCCTCCATTGGCGTTTCAAATACCCGAACGAGCCAAGCTGATCGCCTTAGACATTAGGTCGGGCATTCGGATCAAAACATTTAGTTTCTGCCCAAACCAATGCAGACCGTGTGCCCCTGAGCGGCAACCCCGAGAGATTCTCGCAGTACCGCGCAACGCACTGTATACCAGCTACTTAACAATCAGATCGTAGAGTGTAAGAGGGTTCGACCATGACCCACGACTTCACTAATAGAGGCTTCTGCCCCATTAATGCTCTATTGCGCTCAACATCTGAACATGAAAATGTCGAAATCCCGCAACAACGACCCGGCCAGTCGGGCGTGTTGAAAAAGGTCTCATTCGTGGCTGGTGTAGGGCGACCCACAAGATCGTTTCGTTGGGTCTTGGACTCGACGAAGTCGAGGGTGTGACCCGACGATTACCCATAAGACCTTGTCGTACAACCGCCAATCGGCCGGTTTCTCATGTGTTATTCGGTAGATTTGCGTA
>JAUWMW010000326.1 GCA_030612965.1 bacterium | reverse complement strand
TGAGAGAGCTTTTTCCAGATGTTCTGTTGCCTTTGCACAATTGCCGTTTTCCAGATAGAACAGACCGCTACTGGTAAGAATGCCAAGATCATCCGGAGCCATCTCGACCGCCAACTGATAGTATTCATTCGCCTGTTTCAGATTCCCTCTAAGGGCGTTGATACTGCCCAATCCGGCCACCGCCATCGCCGATGGTTGCGAGCTGGCTTGTTGAGCCTTGAAGAGGTTCTCGGCCTCAGCAAGTTTGTTCTCTGCCAGGTAGAGTCGACCCAGCCGCAAGGCCGCATCGGGATAACCGGGCGCGTGTTCTAACGCCCGCTGGTAACAATCCCTGGCTTTCTCGATATTCTCCTGAATTTCCCAGGCCATACCCATACGATAATAGACTGTTGCCCGACTGTCGGAGTGGTAGAGGATTAAAGACAGGGTCTCCAGATGCTCATCGTAAGCTGCTTGTACATCGAGGTATTTCTGCCACGCTTCAATCGCCCTGGAGTGGTTCTTTAGAGAGCTCTGGATATTACCCAGAAGCATCAGCGGATCGAGGTAATCAGGCTTGAGTTCAAGGGCTTTCATGGCGTATTTTTCTGCTGTGCGATGATCCCTTTGCAGATTCGCGATCCAGGCCACATGATTGAGCGCCATTACATGGGCTCCACGCTCCCTCATCACATCCGGGTCAGTATACTCAACGGCTCGCTTTGCCGCATCAAGGGCTTCGTCTGCAAGTTCGTGAGAGTCCTCCTTTAATTGTCCTCGCAGCAACTGGGCTACATTGAACCAGGCATTACCGTTCGTGGGATTTTCATCAAGTTGCTTCTGGAGCAACGCCATGGTCCGCTGGAACTTGGCTTCCATCTTCTCCGGCGTCAGATCATAGCCAACGTGTTCCAGGCTAATCGGCGCCCGAGTAATCACTGAATCATTGGGCATGTCCAGGGCGTTGTGTACGATACCTTCATATCGCAGATCAAGACTCTTCCGCCAGAAGCGAACTGAATTCGAACCGGTTACCAGATCATTGTTGCCCCTGTAACGGTTGAATACGTTGATGGAAATAATCTCATTCTCCGGGCTGTTGATCAGTTTCAGCAACAGCGGGACATCGCTCTGGTTGAATCGCTCGTCGGCGTCAATGATAAAAACCCATTCACTGTTGGCCAGTTCGACCGTGTAATTGCGATGCTTGGAGAAATCAGCTTCCCATTCCTGGTGGAAGACTTTCGCGCCGTATAATTCGGCGATCTCGACGGTCTTGTCGGTGGAGCCGGTGTCGACAACGATGATCTCATCAACCCAGTCGCGCACTGAGTCGAGAGCCTCGGGCAATAATTCTTCTTCGTTCTTGACCATCATGCAGGCCGACACGGTGGCCTTCTTTAGATGCGAGGCACTGAACATCCGCAACTCTTGTACCTGCCGGCATACGGCCAGACCGCGTTCGGTAACGGCTTGGGCTTCATCAAGGCGGTTGACACCGCGAAGCAACCTTATCAGGTTGAGATAGGGCCGATGGTCGCCCGGATCGGCTTCAATGGACAGTCGGTAGTTTTCTTCAGACTCTTTGACCCGATTGGTCTCGCCGTAGGCAGCGCCCAGAAAGTTGTAGACTTGCGCGATATTGTCGGCCGTACTGCAAAACGCCGGTATGGGGGTAATCCCCTCTGATTTCTCACAGGATTCGAGAAAAGCACGCGCCGCCTCAATGACCTGGTCATACTCGCGCAAAGAGAGATGCACGAAGGCAAGCACAAACTGAAAATCCAGAGCGTTCGGGAACTCTTCAAGACCACGTCGGGCAGCCTTTTCTGCTTCGACCAGTTGATTGCGATGGGCATAGCCGAAGGCGGCCAGCACATTGTATCTCCCCCGGGTCGCTTTGTCGGCAAACGGATATTGCGACTCCAGACCTTCCAACGCCTCGGCGATTTTTCCGGTTTGAGCGCTGCGCCAATAGTGCTCGGCCAGGTCAAGACGGGTTGGGATGTCGTCGGGGTGAGTGCGTACAGTCGTCAGAAGACTATCCAGCCGAGGATCGCCGGCTGCTGTGGTCGCCTCCTGGTGCGAGCGACGACAGCGTACGCTATTGTCACGGGACTTGTTTTTCTTCTTTGCTTTAGGCATAACGATCCAATGTTGAGCGCCACATTATGCCTGCGATCCGAGTCATTATGATCTGGACAACCCGGC
>JAUWMW010000036.1 GCA_030612965.1 bacterium | reverse complement strand
CGTAGCCGACTATTGGACATGAATCTCATCCTCTCACAAGCCTCCAGGTATTAGCTCTATCGACAGAACGAATCAATTGCTTCTGGTGTCACTGACGTTTTCCGGGTGCAGCATTTTTCGTCACGGGCGGAAGTAGTATTTTAGCGCCGCGCCGAGGTTGAAGTACTTGGGCCGATCCCCGGAAGACAGCAGGTCATAGCTATTGACCGAGGCGACAGTCAGAAATGCCCGCTTTTGGGCATGTTCCCAGAGCTTCAACTCGGCGCCAAAGTTGCCGGCCAGGACAGTGTTCAGGCGCGACTCTGACTCGAATCCCTTGGCCGTAACACTGGTAAAGCCGGCTCTGAAGCCGACCCCGACATAAGGAGCAAAGCTCCGCTGGGCAATACTGAGAAACATGTAGTTGAAGTTGAAATCAAAGTCGTACTGATTGATGCTCGGTTTTTTGGGGTCAAAGAAAATAGCCAGACCTTCTATCCCAACCGAAGTCAGACCCAGCAGATTGATCGCCTCGATTTTGGTCCAGCGGAAACCTACCGTCACCAGCATCCTGTCGTTCCGGAGTTGGCCATAGTTGAAACCGAGATGAAACGTCGGGTCATACAGCACATCACCGTCAACATCGGTCGGCTGGCCATCAGCGTCGGAGAAATCGACGAAATCGGCCAGACTTTCGTACTTGCCCACCGGGCTGGACGTACCGCTGTAGAAATCCATGACGTTATAGCGCCGGGCGACACGCCCAAGCGCTGCGGCCTGCGACGCCGTCAAAATCAAGATGGCAACTGTTGCAATGACTGTTCTGGTGTGGTGAAACATACTGTCTCCCGCTATGTTTGGCCTCTGTTGTCTATCGATAGATAGCTGGTCGGAGGCCTGCTGTCAAACTATTTGAACCGGTCCATCCCGTATGTAGGTTGTACAATCAAACTAAAGAACAGCCCAGTTTTTGACCCACTAAGCCGATTATATGCTTAAAATGCAGTTGCGGCGTTCGTGGAAGCGACTATATTTGGCCTTGCCGAATCCTTGCGGAATACGGCTGAACGAAAATGACAAAGAAGGATAACAGAAGACAATGGCAGCTACAAGAATCATCATAATCGGCGCTGGCGTGATGGGTCAGGGTCTGGCCGAGGCCATCGCCACATCGGGCGAGGAAGTGACGCTGGTTGACAAAACAACCAAGCTGGCTGAACGTGGTATCAGGGGCATCTCCGAATCGTTAGACCGCGAAATACACAAGTGGGGTTTGACCAAGTCAGATAAGAAAGCAATCCTCGCTCGCATCTTTCCATCGTCGGATCTGACACAAGCGGAAGATGCCGAAATCGTAATGGAGTGCATTCCCGAAAACCTCGAGATGAAGCGCGACCTGTTTGCAAAGCTCGATTCCTTCTGCCATGAGGATGTACTGATGATCACCAACACTGGTACGCTTTCCATCTCGGAGGTAGCGGCAGCGACCGAGCGACCGGAGAAGATCATCGGTATGCACTTTCTCAACCCCGTCACCAAGATTCCACTGGTGGAGATCGTCAAAGGACTCAAGACTGATGATGAGACATTCCAGAAGGCGGTGGCTTTCGCTGAATTGCTGGACAAGAAGTGGATCACCGTCAATGAGTACCCCGGATACGTGACTACTCGGATCATCGTGCCGCTGTTGAATGAAGCTATGCACGTTCTGATGGAGGGTGTCGCTTCGGCCCAGGACATCGACCGGGCGATGAAACTGGGGTTTGGATTCAACGTGGGGCCGCTGGCCCTGGCGGACATGATGGGGCTGGATGTCGTCATGTCCTGGATGGAGAATCTTTTGGCGGAGCTTTCCGAACATAAGTACAACCCCTGCCCGCTGCTGAGAAAAATGGTTCGTGCCGGACGGCTTGGAGTCAAGAGCGGCCGTGGGTTTTTCCGCTACGATGAGGAAGGGAACCGGATCGATGACGATTCACCGAGCGGTGGCAGCGCCCAGGGAGGGACGACATTATGAAGATTCTGGTCATCAACTGTGGGTCATCATCGGTTAAGTACCAGTTGATCGATGCAGAAAGCGAGTTGGCGCTGGCGAAGGGTAATATTTCGCGGATCGGCATGGCCGGTGCTCTCATTGCACACAAGCCGCATGACCGCGCTGAAGTCAAGGTCTCCGCCGAGATTCTCGATCATATCCAGGCGATTGAGTACGTGGTGTCGATGCTTCTGTCGGAGAATCACGGTGTTATCAAGGACAAATCCGAGATCAATGCGGTCGGGCATCGCGTAGTTCATGGTGGCGAACGGTTCACTGATTCGGTGCTGATTACGGAGGACCTGATGGGCGAATTGCGGGCGCTGATCGATTTGGCGCCGCTGCACAATCCGCACAACATCCGCGGTATCAACGCCGCCATGAAAACGCTCCCGGGTATTCCCCACATCGCTGTATTCGATACCGCGTTCCATCATCGGATGCCGCCGCGCGCATATATTTACGGCATCCCGTATGTGCTTTACAAACGGTACGGCATTCGCCGCTACGGTTTCCATGGAACCTCGCACAAGTACGTCAGCGATCGCGCCGCCGAAATCATGGGACGGCCCGTCAGTGAGTTGAAGATTGTCACTTGTCATCTGGGCGGCGGCGCTTCGGTAGCAGCCATCAATCAGGGCGTATCGATTGATACTTCCATGGGCTTCACGCCGCTGGAGGGATTGATGATGAACACTCGCTCCGGTGATCTTGACCCGGCCATCATCCTGCACGTGATGGCGCGGGAGGAGCTGAACCTGCACGAGGCCAACACTCTCCTGAACAAGCACTCCGGTCTGTCGGGAATTTCCGGTGTTTCATCTGATCTAAGAGATATCGAGGAGGCCGCCGCTGAGGGCAACACCAACGCACAACTTGCTATCGATGTTTACTGCTACCGCCTGAAAAAGTACGTCGCTGCTTACGCGGCTGCTATGGGCGGTCTCGATGCTCTGGTGTTCACCGCCGGGGCCGGCGAGAACTCAGCCACGGTCAGAGCCAAAACGTGCGAAGACATGAGTTGGATGGGACTGGAGCTTGATCAGGCAAAGAATTCCGAAGTGTCCGGCGATGAAGTCGTCATTTCCCGCACCGACAGCAAGGTGCAGGTTATGGTGATCCCCACCAACGAGGAGTTGGTTATCGCACGGGATACGAAGCGGATCGTGGACGCGGCGGAGGAGTGAATCAGGCCGTCACCCTTCGACTCCCAGGCCGTGTCGCAATCGTATAGTGAGAATCGCAGGGTCACAATCCCGACTGCGTCGAGATCAGGACCCTGCGAAACGGCCTTATGACACAACCTGTGTGCTTAGGGTGACATCAAGTGCGCGCGTAGCGCGAGAGACGGGCTTGCCCGCCGTCCCAAACGAGTTTGAGACGGCCACCCGGCGCCACGAAAACCGCCCGAACGGGCTTGTTGACAAACCCCGAGAGCCGTCATTGCGAGGAGCGAAGACACTCGTGTCGTAGCGACGTGGCAATCTCAATTCATTGGGCGACACACAGGATGAGATTGCCGCGCTCCCTGCGGTCGCTCGCAATGACAACCAAAGGGACTTTATCAACACCCCCGAACGTCCGGGCCACCCGCCGCAACTATCTATGCTGATTTTTTCGACAGGCCCGAACCTCTGGGCCACCTTGGTTACATGTTCTGGGTGCCAGGCGCGGCGCACGAGGACCTACGCCGTGCACCCAACCGAATCTTGCTGTTAGAGGGAAAACCTCAGTGAAAAACCATCACCGGCAGCGGGTGATGAAACCATTCGCCGTCTCAAGCTTCCGCCCGGCTTGCTCTGGCGTGCAATGGAATTGGTGCATCACGATCGCGACTTTGACCGAGCCGTCGGCAGCCTTGAGTAGTTCGTGCGCCGCTGTCAGATCGATTTGGAGGAGATCCATCAGCATCTTGCGCGAGCGCGCCGCCAGTTTCTTCGAGCGGGCCTGCAGGTCGACCATGAGATTGCCGTACGTTTTACCTAAGAGAACCATAGCGGTGGTCGAGATCATGTTGAGGGTCATCTTCTGCGCCGTGCCCGACTTCATCCGCGTGGAGCCTGTGATTGCCTCCGGGCCCACCGGTAAGGCGATGGTGATATCCACTTTGATAGGGACCTCGACGTTGTTGTTGCATACGATGAAAACGGTCCTGGCGCCGAGTTTGGCGGCATACTTTAATCCGGCCAGAGTATAGGGCGTACGCACCGAGGCGGCCAGTCCCACGACCAGGTCCTTGTTGCTCAAGCGGTGGTGCTGCAAATCGTTGACGGCTGCCTCGTGATCGTCCTCCACACCCTCCTGCGAAAGCACCAGGGTGGCGTAGCCACCGGATATCAAGCCGACGATATGCGCGGGGTCGGTACCGAACGTCGGTGGACACTCGGCTGCATCAAGCACCCCCAGCCGTCCGGATGTGCCGGCGCCGATATAGAACACCCGCCCGCCCTCGCGCAAGGTCTTGGCATAAAGCTCCGCCGCTTGAGCTATCGCCGGGAGCACCTCTGCGACCACCTCGGCTACCTTCCTGTCCTCGGTGTTGATTCTTGAGACTATTTCCCTTGCCGACAAGCGGTCGATATCAACCGTATCCGGGTTGATGTGCTCGGTGCCTAACTGGCCCAACTGTTCGATCAGTTTGTCATAGTCAGTCATGGACGCAAATAACTCCTCATGCGAGACCAAAGCAAGCAAAAGTGGATTAGTCCGGCTCTTCAGGCGCTGTGGAGTTAGTCCCGGAATGAAAAAGCAGGCCCTTTTGACGAGCCTGCCTGATTCTATTCATATCTTGTTCAGAGATGTTACTGCAATCTTACCCAGACCGAGTCGCGACCGGCAACCACCACTGTTCCGAAGCGGCCGGTGAGTTCACCCTGATCGATGTTGGGTGTCAGGTTGCCTGGCAGGGGAACAGGAAGCACATGGGCCGAAGCGGCGCTGTCGGGTGATCCCACATAACCATACGCGAAGACATAGTACCAGCCGGTGTCGAGAGCTATGCCGTCGGACCAGTGAAAAGCACTCCGCGGAATCCAACCCTCGGAAATGCCAGCCCATGCGCTGTATCCGACCCCGGTGTAGGCCAGGTGTCGGGGGACCGCCGCAAAGGCGTACGCGTAGGTGCCTGCAGACTCTGTCCAGTCAAGCAACACCGGGTCGCCGCCAGGGTTTTCGCGGGTAGGTGGCTCAGACACCGCCAGGGTGAAGGTGTCGGCAGTACTTATCATCACCGTATCCCTGAAGTTCGGCAGATCGGCCACGACCAACTCATAGCTACCTCTGGGATATGTACCTGATGGTTCCACCGACAATCGATACTCGCCACTCTCAAAGGTCAGGGTTTGATCGCCGATCCAGAGCAGTGCCGAATCGAGCAAAGTATCGTTGCGCGTGAGGTTCACTTCAGCGCGGGTAGCGAAGCGATTCCAATCCTCAACCAGAATGCCGGTCAAGCGATAATCCATATCAGAACCGTTCCCGCCAGTGCCGGACGATCCATCACACCCGATCGTTGCGGTTAGCCCCAGGCCGGCCAGCAGGGCCAGGCCAACTAAGTACAGCCTTATTATACTCATCTGACTCATTAATCGACAGAATACACCGTTCAGTTTACCCTAATTTAGGGGCGGGATTGCTCAATCTGCGATCATTCACCAAGGGAGCCTGAGTGCCGTTAACCCAAGGGGAATCCCCGCCAACTTCGACCCCTTAATATGTCTGAACAGTCATCTTTCGACACAAAAAATACAAAAAAGTTTTGGTTTTTTGCAAATTCGGAACTATATTCTTGATTAGTTGTTCTGTAAGTAGATATTGTAACGGTCATAAAAGCCCAGGCGGCCGGATCACAGAGCACATGATCTGACATCAGTGTCGCCTGTTTACGTCCCCGTGCCGTTCCCCTCCCCCGGCGCGGGGCGTCTTTTTGTGCCGGATTTCGGCTGTACTGTCTCGCCCACCAACCTCACTCAGGGTAAGATAGCGTTGTGGTGGCTGAGTCTTCTGGGAGTGTTGATAAACCCCTGTACCACGAGAGGATATGTGTCGAAGTGGAGGTGCAGTCAGGCGACTCGCCTGACTGCCAGTGGGTTGCAAGACGGGTGTCGGGCGAGGTCGCCCGACACCACCCGCTAAAGAGACCTTTTTCAACAAGCCCTTCTAACTCAGCCGCAGCCTCTCGTTCAGCTCCAATTCAGCTTACTTCTCCCTCTGTCTTTGCGTATAATTCAATGTGAACTGGGTCTTAACATGAGGCAGTCCGGATGCGTGAGTTTCTCCCTTTAATAGCCTCGCTGGTAGCGATCGCTGTGGTGGGACTGATCGAGGTCCTGCTTTTGGCTCTGGCCAACCGACCGTGGTGGGCTCGGCGATGGATCAGAAGGGCGTCGTGGGGGCTGCCCCTCTTCGGAATCCTCATGGTATTCGTGTGGGGTTTGGGACAGTTTTATGGCTTACCATGGCTGGGGATGCCGGCCGCGATTTTGGCCGTCGTTGCTTTCGTACTTGAGGTGGCGCTGATGCTGTCACTACCGGTGTCGGGCGTCATTCATCTCGCCAACTGGGTGACCGACAGAGTAATCCGTCGGCGCCGTCGCCGCGATCCCTCGCGCATTGATACCAACCGACGCGCTTTGCTCAAAGTTGCCGCCGCCAGCCTGCCGATCGCGACAGTGAGCATGGGACTGGCCGGAATCACCCACGCTTTTACCGAAGTCAAGGTGGGACTCAAGCCGATAGTATTGGATCAACTCCCGCCATCACTGGAGGGTCTGCGGATTCTTCATCTCAGTGACAGCCACCTGAGTCAGTATGTCACTCTGGAGACAATGGCCGAAGTGCTCACCCGGGCGGAGCCGTTTGCGCCTGACCTTGTCGTGATAACGGGCGATATCGCCGACGACCTCTCGCAACTGGGTGAGGCACTCAACATGACGACGCAACTGCGCCCAAGGCTGGGTGTCTACGCCTGCCTGGGCAACCACGAATACTACCGTGGCTTACCCGAGGTTCACCGGATTTTCGAGCGCTCGCCGGTGCCTCTTCTGGTCAACGAGTGCGTGACATTGGATGTGTCGGGTACGCTCCTGCGCGTGGGCGGTATCGAGGATCCGCGATTTGTCGGCGGCGGGGACTACGCGTTTTTCAAGAATGCCATTGACATCATGCTCTCAACCTCCGGCGTGGCTGACTTCACCATACTGATGAGCCACCGACCGGAGGCTTTGGACTACGCCTCCGAAGTAGGTATCGACCTGACCTTGGCAGGGCACACCCACGGCGGACAGATCGGCATCTCGCAACGATCTCTTTTCGAGGGGATAGCTCCCCGTGGATACCTGTGGGGACACTACCGTAGAGAGCAAAGTCATCTCTATACCTCCAGCGGTGTCGGACACTGGTTCCCGTTTCGCCTCGGGTGTCCGGCTGAGGCGCCCGTAATCGAACTGCGATCGCGAGTGGCAGGCTGATTGCAGAGAATCCCGGGACCTTTTCATAGCAATCGCACCCGACTTTTTTTGACGGGTGGCGATCTTTTTTCTTGCAAAAAAGCATTGAAAAAGCAAGTTTTACGTCGGATGATAAGGAGTTATCAACGACTGTAGGAATTTATCCGAGCTTGTCCATTATGGTTTTGAACTAAGGATTTTCGACGAACCATAACCTGAAGGCTAAAGGAGCAACCAATGCCTGTGAAGAAGAAGGTCACAAAGAAGAGGACTGTGAAGAAGGCCGCGCCCAAGAAGCGGACGGTGGCCAAGAAGGCAACGGCCAAGAAGAAGACCGTGAAGAAGAAGGTGGCTAAGAAGACAACGACTCGCAAGACCACTAAGAAGGCCACGGCAAGAAAGACCACCGCCAGAAAGACTACTGCGCGGAAGACAACTCGGACTGCCGCAACCAGGAAGAAGGCTGCTCCCAAGAAGGCTGCCCCCAGGAAAAAGGCTGCTCCCAAGAAGAAGGCCAAGCGCAAACCGAATCCGGCTTTCATGCGGCCGATGACTCTGTCCGAGGCTCTTGGCGCCGTTGTCGGCACCAAGCCGATCCCACGCACCGAAGTGACTAAGAAACTGTGGGCCTACATCAAGAAGAACGGCCTGCAGGATGCGATCAACCGGCGCATGATCAACGCCGACGACTTGCTGAAGAAGGTATTCGGCGGCAAGAAGAAGGTCTCCATGTTTGAGATGACCAAGCTGGTCTCCAAACATATGGAATAGCATCTCGCGTAGACATCTTTGTGTAAAAGAGGCCGGAGTTTTCTCCGGCCTCTTTTTCTTGCGCTCCGACTCCAGAGGTTTGTTGAAAAAGGCGTCATGCAATGGTGGTGTCGGGCGACTTCGCTCGACGCAGGCAAGTCTGTTTCTCGCGCTTCGCGCACCGTCATTCTATGTCAGGCTTTTTTGTGCGTGGTGTACGTCCTCGTGCACCACGCGGATACACGGGCAGATGAGGATATCTGCCGCCCACAGGATCAACAGGGCTCTGGTAGAGCCGGATCCTCGTGATCCATCCGAGACGTCACCCTGAGCGGACAGGCTGTGTCGCAATTGCATGTTCCACCGGTTCCTGCGTTCGCCGAAGGCGAGCGTGTGAACCGGTGGTTCTTAAGCCTCCTTTCCCACAACGCCTTAACGAGAGTCGCAGGGTCACAATCCCGACTTCGTCGAGATCAGGACCCTGCGAAACGGCTTTGTGACACAGCCTGGGAGTCGAAGGGTGGCGTATCTTGCGGGCAGAGACTGGCTTTCGCCAGTATGCCAATAATAGAGAAGAAAGATGCCCGCCTGCACGGGCATGACAAATCCGGTAGGTTCCGGGCAGGATGAAGCACTTTTTCAACCACCTCCTGGTGTGGCTAATGACAGTGCGTACGGAGCAGTTACTCGTTGTTATTGTTCTTGCTGGACGAACGACCGAAATTCTGCAGCGCCAGAGCCATCTCGTGCAACCGTTCATCCACGCGGGCCATGACAGAGTCCTTGGTGAACTTGCCCGAAGCGAGTCGCCTGCCAGCCGCGACACCGGTGAGAAGTTCGATTCCCTGATTGATCGTCTTCACCGGATAGATATGGAACTTCCCTTTGGTGATGGCGTCCACTATGTCGGATCGAAGTAACAAGTCGGGGACGTTCTGATGTGGAATTACAACGCCCTGATCACCGGTGAGGCCGCGACTGACACAGACGTCGTAGAATCCCTCAATCTTCTCGTCGACACCGCCGATCGGTTGAATCTCACCCTTTTGATTAACGGATCCCGTTACAGCCAGGTCCTGGCGTATAGGAATCTCGGCCAAAGAGGAGAGGATAGCATATATCTCAGTTGAGCTGGCCGAGTCACCGTCGACACCGGCGTATGATTGCTCAAACGAAATCGATGCCGACATCACCAGCGGTTTGTCCTGAGCGAACATCGCTCTCAAATAGCCGCTCAGCACGAGGACACCTTTGTTGTGGATTGGTCCGGACAAGTCGGCTTCACGTTCGATGTTTATGACACCAGCCTTGCCCATTGAGGTGCTGACCGTGATGCGCGAGGGACGACCAAAGGAATATTCACCGAGGTTATAGACCGAAAGTCCGTTGATCTGGCCAACCACGCCGCCCTTGGTGGATACCATCAGAATGTCGTTGTCGATCATCTCCTGAATCTTGTCTTCAACCAGGTTTACCCGTGTGCGACGGCCGCCGATGGCGGAGAGAACATCCGTTCGCGAGGCCCTTGTTGCTTTTCGCTGTGAAGCACGATAGGACGCCTCTCTGATGATATCCGATATGGCCGTGAACCGTGTGGTCAGCTTGTCTCTGCGACCGCCCAGGCGACGACCGTATGAAACCACTGCCTGCATCCCCGACAGGTCGAAGGGCAGGAGTCGTTCATTCTCGATCAACCGCCTGGTGAACCGATAATACTCCATCGTATTCTTCTTTGTGAACGGCATGATGCTGTCGAATTCGGCTTTGATCTTGAAGATTTTCTTGAAATCCTCATCCGCTTGCCACAAGAGATGGTAGATGTTCGGTTCGCCGATCAACACAACTTTCACGTCCAACGGAATCGGCTCCGGCTTAATACCGGAGCCGGCCATCATAAAGAACGGGTCATAGCCGGTAATCTCTACGTTGTTGTTGCGGATGGCCCGCTTGAGATGCACCCATACCCCCGGCTCAGTCAGTACGTCCATCGCATTCATCACCAGGAACCCGCCTGATGCCTGCAACAATGAGCCGGAAAAGATACGTGTGAAGTCGGTGCGCCAGTACCCGAAGCGATCGACCACGCGTTCCAGCGAGCCGAACAGGTTCTTGTAGGATGGCGACATCTCAATGACGATCGGCACCGATTCGGTCTCGCCATTATCGAGCACGAGATTGATCGAGAACTCCTCGTATGGTTCGCGTTTCCGAAACGGCGGTGCTTCCTCCTCGCCGCGGCGGGGACGTGCCTCACGAAAACGATCCAAATCAGACAGCAACGCCTCTTGCACGCCATCCAGATAGGCAACTACCTTGTCATCAGGGAATCGCTTCTTGAGCAGGTTTACCTTGTCGGTTACCAGAGGCGCGATAGCGCTATAATCGAGCTTCTCAAGGGCTACTTCGAGTTTGCCGGTGAGTTTCTTGGACTCGGTCGAGGTGACATCAAACTCTCGTCGCAGCCGGTCCCACTGCCTGCGCAATTCATCGAGCCGCGGGAGCGGGAACTTCCCCTCGCGAGCCAGATGCTCAAGCTTATCCAGCGATGCCGGTTCTTCATCGATCAGCGGCTGGATCTCATTGCGAACGCCCATCCCGGACTGAACCTGAACCATCACAAACCCGGCCTCGTTCAGCTTGTCTTCAAAGCCGCGAATCAACTCCTTCTGCCGATTATCGAATTCACGGGTAATTCGCGACTGTTTGTCCTTGTAGTCATCGGAGAGAAAAATCTTGGGCACTGCCTTGCGCACCGAGTTGATCAGATACGACATGTCTTTCTTGAACCGACGACCATCACCGGCCTTGAAGGTCAGCACGCAGGGGCAATCTTCGTTCTTGAAGTTGTTAACGTAGCAGATGTCCAACAAGTCCGGGTTCTTGTGATCAAGTTGCTCGAGAAGATGTTTGATAGTGGTAGTTCGCCCGGTGCCGACAAGACCGGTAACGAAGATGTTATAGCCGTCGCTCTTCACGTTCAATCCCGTCTTGATGGCATCAACGGCACGCTGTTGACCAATAATGCCGTGACAGGGTTTGATGTCATCAGAGGTTGTGACTCCGGTCGGTTTCCAACCGATCGTATAGTCAAGATCCTTTGCTTTCAACTCGCGTATTTTCCTGGGCTGCGCCTTAGTCTTTTTCGGCATCGCTTTCTCCGTTACAGTGATATCTCTCAGTGCCCAATATATGCAGTCCGGCGAGGGACAAAAGCAAAAAAGAGGCTGGCTATGATTGTGACGTGACACATTAGTTCATGCCTGACAAGAGCGGCAGGTCACATCCCGCTTCCAGCGGGACAAGACCTGCCTCAACTATATGTGTGTGGTCTTTTTCAGCAAACCCACAACACTGGCACGTCATTATGTGGGCGACTCCCGTGACTCAACGCAGGCTACCTCGTATCGCCCATGAACGGCTGACAAAAAAGCTATCCTGCCGCGCCGACACCAATTGGAGTGACATAATAATGAGTCCTGAGCGATTTGTGATCTCCAATACGACTGGCAGCCCACCGGCGTAGAACGGCAATTCGTTGCCTTCAATCGTCTTAGGCGCACACTTAGGGGCGCGACCGCCAATATGGCTTGCCGCGTGCCACAGCGGCAGACAGTGCGACTGCGAAAAGTGCAGGCAGGGCCGAAATTGTGATAGTCGTCAACTCGTTGGCCGGCTGAGACTTGCGATAGGCGCGCGCGTAACCTATTGGAGCGCAGGGGAGTTATCCTTCTTGACATGGACGAAAGAACTGATATATTTGGCCCGTTGCTTTTTTGGCTTTGCGCATCGATTGGCGGTATCGTCTAGTGGTTAGGACGGGTGGTTCTCAGCCATCAAGCCGGGGTTCGATTCCCCGTACCGCTAAAGATGGACACCAATGGGGCGAGGTTTGGTGGTTACTACCTCGCCCCTTTGGTTTGCCTGTCACGGATTCGAACGCTTTTTTCAGTGGCATCTATGATTGGCCTTGGGCAAATAGGCCACCAGCGCAGCGACACCCAAGGCATTTTGCACCCCTTTTACCTTGACCACCGACATGGCAGCGCCATTTTAGCGAGTAGTACACTGTCGGGTCGAGGTAGCTCGCCGCAGGAAGGCATGTCGGGAGTGTCGTTCTGCTGCTAATACGTGGAGGATAGATGATTGTCTGAACAAATCGAACTGTCAGGGATGGCTATACAGTCTACTGTTGCCTCGCCCGTGGATCGCGGTGAGCGCATAGCTGCTGTCGATGTTCTCCGGGGTGTGGCCGTGCTGGGTATCCTGGTCATCAATATCGAGTTCTTTGCCCTCCCTCATGTGATTTTCTACAATCCGTCCCTGGTCGGGGGTTTTGTCGGTCTCAACCTTTTGACGTACAAATTCGCCTCGGTCCTATTCCTTCAGAAAATGATGGCTATCTTCTCGATGCTCTTTGGCGCCGGGCTGGTTCTTATGTACGAGCGATTCGAGAAGTCGGGCCGTCGCTTTGGGAAGGTGCATTACCGGCGTGTTCTTTGGCTCCTGCTGATAGCTCTTGTTCATGGCTATCTCCTTTGGTACGGCGATATCCTGTTCAACTACGCCATGATAGGGTTGCTTCTGTTCCTCTTCCGCAGGCGCACGGCGCGCACATTGATTATCATCGGTATCTCGGTCCTCCTTGTTGGCATGGCGATACAGTACGGTGCCGGATTTCAGTTCAAGATGCTCAAGTCGGCTGTAGTTGAGGTGGAGACGGCTCGGGCGGAAGGTCGCACGCCGGCGCAGTATCACGTACAGATGGCTGAGGCTTGGGATCAGATAAAGGTCATGATGGAACCGTCGGAAGAAGAGATCGCGAGCGAGTATGAGGCCTATCGCGGTGGGTACATGGACAACCTTTCACACCGTGCGCCCATGACGATGATAATGCAGTCCCAGGCCTTCTTGTTCTTTCTGTTGTGGCGGGCGGGTGGTCTGATGCTGTTAGGCATGGGTTTGATGAAGCTTGGTGTGTTCTCGGCCAAACGTACAACGCGGTTCTACATTATATTGACCCTGTCCGGCTATGCCATCGGGCTACCGCTATCTATCCACGGAACCAACGCCATGATTGCCCACGATTTCGACCTATTTCATCACTTTATGGTCGGTGGCCAGTTCCATTACGTGGGAAGCGTCCTGGTTGCGCTGGGACACGTCGGCGTTGTAATGTTGTTATGCAAGCTGGGAGTTCTCGCTTTCTTGAAACGTTGTCTGGCAGCGGTGGGGCAGACCGCGCTGACCAACTACCTGACCCAGACTCTGATATGCACGACTATTTTCTACGGCTATGGTTTGGGCCTGTTCGGCTCTATTGGCCGTTTCCACCTGCTGTGGTTCGTGCTCGGGATATGGATTTTGCAACTCATCATAAGCCCACTGTGGATGAAACGATTCCGCTTTGGTCCGGCTGAGTGGGTATGGCGCTCTTTGACCTACTGGAAGCTCCAACCTATGAGAATAGCCCGGTCAGATTGACCCATGTTCAGTTCGTCGGGCCGTAATCGCGACCGAGGGTTTATCAACAACAGGCCGCGAACGCGGGAATCCAGTCTTGCGGGGTTTAACCACTACGGGCAATCCGGCGGTGGCGGCCCTCCTGTGAACATGTAGTCGACCAGGTAGACCAGATC
>JAUWMW010000069.1 GCA_030612965.1 bacterium | reverse complement strand
TCCTACTCCCCCTCCTTCTCCACACCCTTCACTTCCTGGCGGGTGAAGATGTAGGGCACGCCCTCCCCGTAGCCGCGCTCCGGCGTGCAGACCAGGAAGGAATCCGATTCGAAAATAGCCACCACCAACTGGCTTGGCGCGTCAGGTTCCAGGTCGGCGTAGTGCTGTCCGACCTCAATGCGTCGCCGGGAGGAACCGTGATAGAGTGGGTTGACCTCAAGGGACTTGATTCGCTTATCGCGGACCGGACGTTGCATCAGTTTAGCGAGGTAGTCGACTACCTGTTTTCGTTCATCAGCTTCCATTAACGGTTTCGCGCTCATGTCGCTCCGTCGGTATAGCCGTCGAGGCACAGCATTGGTACACAGCTATTCCAAACTACACCCGGTGTAGTGCTTAGTCAAGAGGGTGATGATATCCGATCTAAATTATCCTCTTGGCCTCAAGCCACATACGCAACTGCCAGAATAATGCAGTAAATATAGTGTTCGGCACTTGATACTCGTGAGCCACTTGGTTATACTATCACCTTGTTTTTCGACCCGCTCGCAGCCGGGTGGGTCGTACCGAACGTGGATGTCTGTCCATCTCGGTGGGCGGATCAACATACGGAGAGTTTGCCTATGGGATCGATGGATCTCGTTTATATATGCACCTCGGCATTCGCCGCGGTGTTTTTCTTGTTGATGGTGTTGGCCATCGTGATGCGAGTCATCATCGTCGTCTTTCCGCAGAGAGAAGCCGAAGCCGATGCTGCTGTTCTTGCGGCCGTTGCTACGGTGGCGGCAAGCATCTACCCCGGGACAAAGATAACCAAGGTTGAGGAGATAAAATGATTTTTACTGAGAAAGCCAAGAAGATCCGGGTGATGTTCACCCCCTTCCGTGATGGGTTGCAGAGTTCGTTCGGCGGCAAGGTGCGTCTTAATGATATCCTACCGGCCATGAAACGCTCCGCCGAACTGGGTATTCGCCATTTCGAGTTCGGCGGCGGGGCGCGTTACCAGGCGCCGCTGATGTATCTGGGCGAGGATCCGTTTGAGGACATGAAGAAGATGCGCGAAGCGGTCGGACCCGATATCGACCTCCAGATCCTTACCCGTTCAGTTTCCGGTGTCACTCTGACAACACAGTCGATGGAGGGTCTGAACCTCCAGGCCAAGCTGATGAAAGAGTACGGCACTACCTGGGACCGCAACTTCGACTATATGAACGATGTCGACAACCTCATCAAAACCGGCAAACCGATTGTCGATGCCGGGATGCATCACCAGGTTTGTATCGCCCTGATGGGTATGCCGTTCCATTCGGACAAGGTGCATACCGCCGAGTTTTACACCAACATCGGCAAACGTCTCCTCGAAAGCGGCATGCGTATCGACAGCATCTGCCTGAAAGACGCCAGCGGCACCACCGACCCGAAAACGCTTTATGACACCGCGGTCGCCCTGAAAAAGGTCATGCCTCCGGAAATGCCGCTGTGGCAACACACTCACGACACAGCCAGCATGGCGGTGGCCTGCTACATGGCCGGTATCGAGGGTGGGGTTGACGGTATCGATCTGTCGGTCCGACCTATGGCCTCCGGCACGGTGCAGCCGGATGTGCGCTCGATGGACCACGCTCTCAAAGGCACCGGCTACTCGCTTGATGTCGATGCGTCCAAAATGGGCGAGCTCGAAGATATGCTCAACGAGTCCATGGCCGATTACGCCTTCAACCCGACCACCACCGCCGCCGACGCCCGCGTGCTGGGCTTCCCGATGCCGGGCGGCGCGATCGGTCCCAACGTTCACATGATGGTCAAGGCTGGTATTCTCGATAAGTACACCGACGTGCTGTCTGAATTCCCGGTCGTGGTAGAAGCGGGCGGCGCCTGGACCAGTGTTACGCCGGGCAGTCAGCAGTACTGGCTGCAAGCGTTCAACAACGTGCTGTATGGACGGTGGAAAAAGATCGACGCCGGATTTGGCAAGGCGGTGCTGGGCTATTTCGGCAAGACACCATTGCCACCGGATCAGGTAGTTGTGAAAGCCGCCTCCGAGCAATTGGATTTGCCACCCTTTGATGGTGATCCGCTGGAAGCAGCGCCAAAGAACATCGACGCCGCCAAGGCCGCTCTGCAAGAGCGCAACCTGCCGGTCAACGAGAAGAATACCTTCCTGGTGCTGGGTCAGATGGTGCCGGGCAAGAAAATCGAAGTTAACGAAGGTATCCGTTTCCTGACGGGTAAATCGAAAATCGACGTCCCTCTGAAAAAGAAAGAGGCGCCGAAACCGGCTGCAGCTCCTGCGCTGCCAACGGCGCCCACTGCGCCGGCTATCACCGGTCCGGTGACGTCACGCTGTACCGTTGAGGAGAACGGCCAACGCCGGACATTCATGGTTACACTCGAACCGGCCTCCGGTGGTGGCGTTGCCGCAGTGTCAACCGTGGCGCCTGCTGCCGCCGCTGCACCGGCAGTCCCGGCATCGTCCAATGGAACGCCGGTCCACTCGAGCTTTGCCGGAAGTGTCGAAATCGTTGATATCGTAGTCAAAGTCGGAGACGCGGTCACCAAAGGCAAGACGGTGGCACAGGTCGAGGCGATGAAAGCCACGCACGACATCAAGGCTCCATGTGACGGTACCGTGTCGGAGATATTCGCGCAGATCGGCGATGAGATCGATTCCTCGAAACCGATTCTGATGATCGCGTAGCAGGGCGCCACCAATGGAAGCATTTCTGCAACTGGCGCAAGAGTCAGGTTTCGCCAATCTCAGTTGGGGCAACTGGGTGATGTTCGCGGTGGCGGGGACCCTGATTTATCTCGCCATCGTCAAGAAGTATGAACCGCTGCTTTTGATCCCAATCGGCTTCGGCGCCATCCTGGCTAACCTGCCGCTGGCCGAGATGGGTTCCCACGCTGATGGTATCATTGGCTTGATGTATGATCAGGGGATCAAGACCGAGTTGTTGCCCCCGATCATTTTTCTCGGCATCGGTGTGCTGACGGATTTCCGACCATTGTTGGGACGACCACTGACGTTCCTGCTGGGTGCATCGGCGCAACTGGGGATTTTCGTGGCGGCTCTGGGCGCGGCCTTACTACTGGGCTTCAGTTTCAAGGAAGCGGCTTGTATCGGAATCATCGGCGGCGCCGACGGACCGACATCGATTTTCCTGACCAGCCAACTGGCGCCGCACCTGCTGGGGCCGGTAGCGGTGGCGGCGTATAGCTATATGTCGCTGGTGCCGATTATCCAGCCGCCGATCATCCGCATACTAACCTCGAAGAAAGAGCGCGCTATCGACATGCCCCAGATGATTAAGGTCTCCAAGACGGCCATCATCTTGTTCCCAATGGTCACCGGCATCATCGCTTCGCTGGCCATTCCGTCGAGTGCACCGCTGATCGGTATGCTGATGTTTGGCAACCTGCTGCGTGAATGCGGTGTCACCGAGCGGCTGCGCAAAACCGCCGGTGGCGCGCTGATCGACATTGTGACGATTTTCCTGGGCTTGACAGTCGGCGCCACTATGGGTGCTGCGGGATTCCTGACACCCGCCACGCTCAAGATCCTGGTCCTCGGCGCCGTAGCCTTCTCGTTCTCGACCGCCGGTGGTGTGGTTTTCGCGAAGATTCTCAATCTCTTCCTGAAGAAGAAGATCAATCCATGTATTGGCGCGGCTGGTGTCTCGGCGGTACCGATGGCCGCGCGGGTGGTGCAGAAGTTTGTCTCTGACGCCACCGATGGAAAGGTGAACCCGCTCATGCCGGCTATGGGACCCAACGTCGCCGGGGTGATCGGTTCGGCCGTGGCCGCCGGTGTGTTCCTGACGCTGTTGGGCTGAGAGCCTTAGTTTTGTTTCGGACGCAGCCGACTGTATAATAATATCTGTGACCCCGGCGAAAGCCGGGGTCTATCCTTTTGCGGGCGGATATTCCGGTGGATGGCGTATGTCCACATGCGTCGCCGTGAAACCCGACTTGACCGGACGGCAGATGTGGACATCTGCCGGGCACGAACAAGACCTAACTCGTCATTTGGTGCTGTCAGGCGACTCGCCTGACAGCAATCACGTGTGAAGGCAGGCGTCGGGCGGGGTCGCCCGATACCACCCAAAATGGCCGGGCTAAACGTCCTCTGCCTTGGCTGGTTATTCAACTTCCATACAGCCTTGTCGATAGACAGAATAGATGAGTGTAGGAAATAAAGAACTGAACTTCGGTCAAACGACGGCTGCTATCGCGAGCGGTCGCTTCGACGTGCGAGACGACCACACGGAGGTTCCCCCATTAGAACGCAAGAACTACTGAGAATCAAGAGTTGGCAGCTTGGGGAGCGGGCCAAGGAATTGAACTGTCTGTACGAGATTTCCCGTCTGAGAAACGATTGCAGTCAGACACTGCATGATTTCATCAAACGGGTCGTCAGATTGATTCCGTCAGGATGGCAATACCCCGAGAGCACCTGCGCAAGAGTCACTTTTCAGGACCGGGAGTTTGTGTCCGACAACTTTGAGGCTTCTGAGTTTTGTCAGAGCGCCGCACTAACTGCCGATGGCGAGTCAGTCGGGTCGGTCGAAGTGTTCTTCCGGGATGAGAAGCCGACCTATGATGAGGGACCTTTCCTGAAGGAAGAGCGACTTCTTCTTGATGTGCTCGCAGGTGAACTGAGCACCTTCATACGGTGCAAACAGGAAGACATGAAACTGCAGTTGGTGACCAACAAGCTCCGGGCCGATCAACAACTTCTTGAAGACAAGAACACCGCCCTCGGAGAAGTTCTGGATCAGATCGATAACGAAAAGCGACATATCATGCACCAGGTGCAGACCAATGTGGACAAGGTGGTCGCACCGATCCTGCGCATGTTGAGCAACAAGGTCAGCCCTTCCGAACAACAGTACCTGACGCTGTTGAGCAACTGCCTGAAAGACGTAACGGCGCCTTTCATGTCCAATCTCTGGACTCGGTCACAAAAGCTCTCGCCTCGGGAGGCGGAGGTCTGCAATATGATCCGCAACGGCATGTCCTCCAAGGAAATATCCGCTGCCCTGGATGTCTCGCTGCACACCGTCCTCAAACAACGACAACGAATCCGCAAGAAACTCGGCATCGCCAACGACAAAACCAACCTGGCCTCCTTCCTGCAGACAATCTGATTCGGCCCACCGCTAAGGGCGCTGTCTACCAAGTACAGAACTGACCCAATCGGTACCTGTTCTTGTCTTGTTAACCATGAGTGTAGCCGGTCGATCAGTTCACCAAGTATACCGGTATACCGGTTACTCCGTTATATGCCGGATTGCATGAAATGAGATCCGGGCGAGTGACTCATTGAACCGAATACGTAACCAACTAATGATTGCAACCAAGCGCCAAGAATACAACACAAGCTAAACATTAGTGATTGCGGCCGACCTCAGAAAGGGAGTAGTGCAATGACAGCGAGTAGACTGACTATAGTCGTGCTTGGGCTGCTGATTCCAGTAGCACCCATGGTTATGGCGGGCGATAAGCCGACCTTCGAGGTCGAAAGGAGGTTTGGAATAGGTATAGACGTAGTATAGGGCAAAATCTAACCAATCAGGAGAGAAAAATGAGAAAGACGTTTACAACAGTCTCCGTGGTCCTGTTCGCTATGGCGCTGGCATTTTCACCCGTCGCTGGACAGGACTACGAAGGGGCTATAAAGTCACTTGCCCAACTTGATTCAACTATTGAGGTCATCAAACAACAACTCAATGCACAAGGTAGATCGTCCAAGCTTCTTGCCAGCGTTGATGGTGATGCCATAGTTGATGAAAACGACATGCTATACAGCTTGGTGGACAATCTGCAGATCGTATCTCAGGAGTTGCAAGTCGCGCTTGGTGACGCACAGAGAGTAGCGACTGCACAGCCCAAAAACCCAGCCGGTGTCGGTCACGGTAAGATCGCCTTTAGCGGGTTCGTTCATGGGCAGTATTACAATCAGCAGGGGGACAATGAACAATCAACCTTCAGGTCCAAGCGCGCTTGTCTGGCAATCAAGGGTAAGATCAACGAATATGCCAATATCGTGATCATGGGCCAATTCGCGGGCTCGCCGAAATTGCTCGACGGGTTGCTGACGTTATCGCCAAATAAGTACTGGGCCTTCAGTTTTGGCCAGTACAAGCCCCCATTTGGAACGGAGTTTCTGAGATCAACGACAGCTTGGCCCTTTGTTAACACCTCGAAGGCCAAAGCACTAGGGACAGGTCGCGACATTGGCGCCAGTGTTACCTACAAGAACAAGGTCAACAAGGACCTTACCGTCAAGTTCTCCGGGGGCCTTTTCAACGGCTCTGGCATCAACACTTCTGATGTGAACACTGATAAGAATTTTGTCGGCCGGGCCGAGTTTCAGTGGGCCAAGGCGTTCACTGTTGCGGCAAACACCATCGTTGGCAAGACCAATGATACCGCCTCCGCTAAACGAGACCTGAATACCTACGGCGGTTCGGTTACGTGGAACTGGAAAAACGAAATCGTCGAAAGTGAATACATCTACTCCGAGGTGGGCAACACGAAAAAGGCTGGGTGGCACATCTGGGCTGGACATTTGTTTGTGACCAATGCGCGGTTCTTGCCAGAGGTTCAACTGGTGGCCAGATACGAGCAACTGGATACCGACCTGGATGTCGGCAACAACAAGGTCGATCGCATCACGATCGGCACCAACCTCTACATTGACAAGAAGTATACCAAGATACAGTTCAACTATCAAATAAACGGCGAGGAGGACACGTCAATCGACAACAATGAGTTCTGGGCTAACTTCCAGGTAGCGTTTTAGATGGGGCGTACAAAGAATCCTGATCTAAACGGGTAAGAAGCGAAAGAAACAAGTTACGCACCGGCTGATCAGGTAGATCAAGGATTGTCGCACACAGGAAAAATCGCTTTGCGATCTAGAGGTTATGAAACAGGTTTGAAGGAGAGAATCATGAACAAACTAACTACAACCTTAACGAAAAGAAGTCTATGTCTGGTCTTGAGTGTGAGTCTCGTTCTTGCACTCACAGCCTCTGTGTTTGCCATTGAGGTACCAAAAGGTAAAACAGGAGAAGACTTCGTTAATGAGGCCAGGGCACATGTTCAGGGCATTTCACCGGAAGAGACAAAAAAGCTTCTGGATGGCACTAATAATGCCGTTCTGCTGGATATCCGTTCCTTTGCAGAGTTCGAAGAGCATGGATGGATACCAGGCAGAGCAGTCTTGCCCCATGGTATGGTAATATTCAAGATTGCTAAGATAGTTCCCGACAAGGACGTTCCTATCATTGTCTACTGTAAAAAGGGTAAGAGATCAGCATTGATTGCTTATCACTTGAAGCAGATGGGGTATGAAGATGTTAGGTGGCTTGACGGTGGAATACTGGGATGGACAAGAAAAGGATTGCCGGTAGAAAAATCAGGGAATTCTGTAATAGCCGAAAACCCAGTAGTACCTGAAGGCAAAATGCCAACCGGCAAATCAGCAGACGATTTTGTGGCTGATGCCAATAAGGTAGTAAAACCAGTAAGCCCTCCTGATGCAAAGCAAATGATGGGTGCAAAAGATGCTGTCCTTCTTGATATCAGGAGTGCACAAGAAATAGAGTCTCAGGGTGCAATTGGTGGAGCTTTGGTAATGGAACACGGCAAGGTCGTGTTCAATATCATGAAAAAAGTTCATGATGCCAATACACCGCTACTTGTTATCTGTAAAAAAGGGAGCAGATCAGCCCTTATTGCACAACAATTGCAGGAAATGGGATACAAAGATGTCCATCGTATTGAAGGCGGCTTTATGGCCTGGAAAGAAGCCGGGCTCCTTGTATCAAACTAAACAGCAAGATTCGTGATGAACAGTGACCCTGAAAGTCCGGCCATGGAGGAACTGGCTTCTACCGCTCCGTGGTCGGACTCTCTTGAAAGAAATGACTATAATACAGAAAGACCGATCCGATCAATTAACCGTCAAACACCGGCTGAATTGAAAACAGCAGTATTTGATAAAACCAAAGGGACCTAATTATAGGGGGGGGCTGATCATGAGATAAAATAAGGAGATAAGAAAATGTTCAAGAAAGGAATGGGTTTGAGAAGTAAACTGCTCTTGGTGTTTCTCTCTCTAATACTATTTGCAGTAGTGGGAACAGCTTACCTATCTATTCGAGGTATGATAACTCCGTTAAGAGAAAGTGCGATTGAAGATCTGAAATCTATGGTAGATGAGTTCTATGCTTTTGCGGAAGCGAATCCGGATATGGAATGGGCCGTGATAAAAAGAATATGTAACGAGGAGATAATAGTAGGGCAAACAGGGTTTATTTTCGTCGTTGACCCCGAAGGGAACTTGTTAATCCATAAGAAGGCCGAGGGCGAGAATTGGGGAAACAAACCACATATAAGCGAAATCTTGGAAAGAAAAAATGGGACCTTGAGGTATCTTTCACCTAAGACTAACACGTATAAGCTGGCTGCATTTAGATATCTTGAAGAGTGGAACTGGATAATAGTGGCAGGTGCATTTGAAGACGAGTTTCTGGCGAAACCTCGTTCGGAAATAATCAAGTATAGCACTGTTGCTGGTGGTATAATCTGTATTCTGGCAGTTGTGCTTGTGTTCATTTATGTAACAAAGATTACAAGACCGATAACTGGTTTGATCGATGTTGCTGAAGGAATAGCTGTTGGTGATGTTAGTAAGTCAGTGGAGGTTACTTCCCGGGATGAAATCGGAGTACTGGCAGAAACATTCCGCAAGCTCACTGAGTACATAAAGGAACTGGCCGGGGCAGCAGAGCAAATTGCGGCCAACAACCTGACTATCGAAGTAGAGCCCAAGTCGGAAAAAGACGTTCTGGGCCATTCGTTCAAGACGATGATAACTAACCTGACCGGCATAGTCCGCAAGCTCAGCGAAAGCGCCGATCAACTGGTGTCGGCCGCCACCGAAATCGCTTCGACCTCCGAGCAAATGTCACGCGGATCCAACAATCAGGCAGAACAGGTGGGACTGGTTTCGACCGCTATCGAAGAGATGAGCGTAACCATCATTGAATCATCCAAGAACGCCGGTGAGGCTACTGACACTTCCAAGAGCGCCTCCGACACGGCCACCAGCGGCGGTCAGATCGTCAATGAGACGATTCAGGGGTTGCAGAAGATCGCGGATGTCGTGCATGAATCGGCCGAGTCCATCGCCAAACTGGCCAGTTCAGCCGATCAGATCGGTGAGATCGTCGGTGTCATCGACGACATCGCCGACCAGACCAACCTGCTGGCACTGAACGCCGCTATCGAGGCTGCTCGGGCCGGTGAGCAGGGACGCGGCTTTGCTGTCGTGGCCGACGAAGTGCGCAAGCTGGCCGAGCGGACCGGCAAGGCCACCAGCGAGATCACCAACATGATCAAGGGCATTCAAACTGAAACTGAGGAAGCGGTGCAGTCGATGGAGAGCGGCGTCCAGGAGGTAGACAAGGGCCGCGAACTGGCCGACAAAGCCGGCAACAGCCTGACTGAGATCGTCAACGTGTCGCAAAGCATGATGGACATGATTCGGCAAATTGCGACCGCGACGGAAGAGCAATCAACGGCTGCTGAACAGATCTCGAAGAATATCGAAAACGTGGCATCGGTGACCAAAGAAACAGCCACCGGCGCCGAGCAGGCTGCTGCCGCCGCCGGGCAGTTGAACAAGAACGCCGA
>JAUWMW010000200.1 GCA_030612965.1 bacterium | reverse complement strand
CTCTCCGGCGCCGATGAGATCGCGGTGAAGACAGTTGATATGCTGGTTGACTGCTACGCTGCCGAAGCCGGTAATCTCGCCCTCAATGGGATGACTATCGGCGGCATCTACATGGCGGGGCTTATTGCTCGACAGATTATAACGATCCTGGACCAGGGGCGATTTATGCAGCGGTTTGTCAAGAAGGGTAAAATGGGGTCGTTGCTCTCTGAGATTCCAGTGGGTGTGATTCTCGATGACAATACTGCTCTGTTGGGAGCGGCCTCGACCGCCCTGAGACTGTGACGCCATGAAACGGTTCGTGCTCTTCCTGCCGGGGACTTACCGCAAAGCTCACCTCGAATTCTATCAGGGGCTATTTCGTCAGGCGCGATTGGTGGCGGTCGACGGCGGTTGCCGGTTCTTCAAGGCTGTCGGTATGACGCCGGATGTGATAATCGGAGACCTCGATTCGGTTTCATCAATCCCCTCTCAATTCCGTGAGAAGTCGCAACTCCTGATCTACCCAAAAGACAAGAACAAAACCGACTTGCAGTTGGCGCTGGAGTACTGCGTGTCGGAGAAGGCACGGGTGGTTGATATCGTTTCACCCGGTGTCGGTGAGGTGGATCACTTTCTGGGAAATGTCATGCTGCTCGGTCTGTTCGACAAGCTGTCCGCAGTCTCAACGAAACCGAAGATCAGAATTGTAAGCGCGGATTACGAGATTTTGTGGGTCCATGATAGTCGTCGGTCGTTCAGTGATTGCGTGGGCGACAGACTTTCCGTGGTTCCGATGTCGGCCACGATCAGACTCACTTGTCGCGGCACTGAGTTCACGGCTGACCGGATTCGCATCGTACGAGGTCATTCTTATGGCCTGAGGAATCGAATAACCGGGCGGCGAGCCTTGGTCGGAATCGAAGGGAAGGCCCTGGTGGTGCATCGTCTCTCGCACCCAAAATAGGCCGGCTTACATATTGACAAACTGGACTGAATGAGTATATTCGCGCCGATGCTGCCGGGCGGTTGTTTGGAAAGCCTGAAAGCTGCCGACAACTGAATAGAACTGGGAGATCGTCCAATGGTAGGGCACGCGGCTCTGGACCGTGGTATCGGGGTTCGAATCCCTGTCTCCCAGCTTTTCAGTGCACGGCAGTGTCGGCGGGAGTTCGATATCAACCTCGACACATTCTTTGGTCAGGGCCAACCGGAAACCTGCGAGCAGTAGTCCCAGAACCGGAAGAGGCAGCAGTTCTTGTTCATTGGTCTCTCTCCGTGTGATGATTGAATAAAGACAGGTTCAGTCACTTCCGCCGCAGATCAAATCACTATAGCAGTACCGGCTGAACATGTACCCGTTATAATGTAGTCTCCCGTTAGCTCAGAACATTGCGCCCAGGACAGGGGCTATTGGTGGTCGATCCAGGTCAGTGGGTGGAACCTCCCAAAAACTATCGGGCGGTGGTTGCTTCTTTGCTGTGGGCGGCAGACGTCCTCGTCTGCCCCTTGATTACCCTGGGTACGTCCTTCAAATGGGCAGACCGGGAGGTCTGCCGCGCACAATATCATGGGTTTTTGGAAGGTCCCCGGTGGAGGGGCTGATCTTCCACTCCAGTATTTGCCAAATCGTTCGATATGTGTTAAATAGGAGCCTGACGGCCCCGCTGGTTTGCGGCCCAATGTGAATATGGAGATTCGGATATGCCACATATAAGGAAGAAAAAAGGTGTTATCGGTATTCTCACCGGCGGCGGTGACGTCCCCGGCCTGAATCCGGCTATCAGAGCTATCACTATACGAGCCCTTCGCGAAGGTTATCAGGTCATCGGTCTTCGTCACGGCTGGGGCGGTGCTGTTGAGCTCGTTCGGGACAGTGAGGCGGACAACTCAGACCACTATCTGGTCCTGACCGAGGAGATCGTAAACAAGGCCGGACGCACCGGCGGCACTTTCCTGCACACTTCCCGCACCCATCCCGGCCATGTGCCGAAAGTCAACGTACCGATGCATCTGCAGGACAAATACCATGAGCCGATGAACGATTTCACGGAGGAGGTGCTCAAGAATCTGGGGTTCCTCGGGATCGACTATCTGATACCGATCGGCGGCGACGACACTTTGAGTTACGGCGTTCGCCTGTATCAGGAAGGTGTGAAGGTTGTTGCTATGCCCAAGACGATGGACAACGACGTTCCCGGCACCGACTATTGCATCGGGTTCAGCACTTGCGTCACACGGACCATACACATGACCAACAGTCTGCGCACGTCGGCCGGATCGCACGAGCGGTTCCTGGTGCTGGAGGTGTTCGGTCGCTATGCCGGGTTCACAGCCATGCTGCCGACGATGGCGGGTGCGGCCAACCGCTGCGTCATCCCGGAGCACAAGTTCGACATAGACCGACTGACGGAACTTCTCACCCACGATCGCCAGGCTAATCCCAGCCGATACTCGGTAGTGTTGGTATCGGAGGGCGCCATGTTCGAGGGGGGAGAGATGGTGTATCAGGACGCGGAGAAAGATGCCTACGGTCATGCCAAACTCGGCGGGATAGGTGAGATGGTGTCGGCCCAACTGAAGGAACTGTCACCAAAGTACAACAATGGCAAGCCGATCGATGTCATTAATCAGAAGTTAGGATATCTCGTCCGCGGCGGCGATCCGGACGCCGTCGATTCGATTGTGCCGATGGCATACGGCAATCTGGCTCTCGATCTGATCCTGAAGGGTATCCACGGACGGCTGGTCGTACTGAAGAACGGCCGGTACGACGATATGCCTGTTGACGTGGTTACCAGTTCGAAGAAGTTCGTCAACGTTGAGAAGTATTACAACATTGACCGCCTGCGCCCGCAGTACAAGAGCTTTGAGATGCAACCGCAGTTTATCATGACCAGCGGATAGGGAGCCGGCCTCTCTCATCGCATCTGTCCCTCCCGTGAAGGGAGTGCTGATAAACCACTCTGCCGCGAGACGAAGTTCGCTGTGGCCCGGGTGCTGTCAGGCGACTCGCCTGACAGCCAGTGGGTTGGATGGCACGTGTCGGGCGGGGTCGCCCAACACCACCAGTGAATGACATCACTTGGGACTTTTTCAACAACCTCCTGGCGACATCGGTTCTTTTCCTTCGTCGAGCTCCTTTATCATCGGGCTCGGGACACTGCGGTCGAGTCACCATCATAGAATCGCCACAAGTGATCCTGACCGACTTTGATACCGATGCGTTGGGACCGTTGAACATTCCTGATCATTTCCTGACGGTCTTCGATAAAGATGGTGTCGCCGGTCAGATCGAGGTCGTTCTGCTCGGCGGTCAGAGCGAAGGCGCGACAAAACTTGCCGGGGCCGTTCAGAAGGTCCCGTGGGGAGTCTTTGCCGGAATTTCGCAGCATTATCTCTAGTCCTTCGTCCGGTTCGGCGGCGCGCAACAGGATTGCCGACGGGCTGCCCTCAGGCTCGGTTACGAAGTTCAAGCAATGGTACATACCATAGATGAAGTAGATGTAGGTGAATCCGGCCGGACCGAACATCGGTCGATTGCGTTCGGTCAGACCGCGGGCTGCATGGCAGGCCGGGTCGTTGCGACCGATGTACGCCTCGACCTCGACAATCCGGGCCGACAACCGCCCCGATGGCGCCTTGTACACGATGAACTTTCCCAGGATGTCGGGCGCGACCTCAAGCGTAGGTCGTTGGTAGAATGATCGCGGGAGTTTGTTGGTTTTCGGTTCGGGCATGATGCAACCTACAACTTAGGCAGGTCAGAAGTCTCTGACTCGACAGGTCTCGCGGACTTCTGACCAACGAAGACTGGAAGTCCCTCCCTTGTGCCCGCGTGATCTTCAGATCGCGCGGGTGTGCGTGGCCGAGTCTGAAGACTCGACCACCACAAAACGTCATACTTCGAGTCCGCTCAGCATGACGTTGGCAGAATCGCAGGGATTCTGATTTTCTATAATCCGAGGCCGTCCTCAGGCAAGGAAATCTTCAGTCAGGAACGGGTTGCTGACACGTTCGGCGCCAACCGTCGTCTGGGGTCCGTGACCCGGCAGGCAGACAATAGCGTCGGGCAGCGTCAGGATTTTCGACCTAATCGATTCCAACAGAACTTCCAGCGAACCACCCGGCAGGTCGGTGCGACCGATCGATCCCCAGAATAGTGTGTCGCCGCAGAAGAGTCGGTTGTGCCGTTCATCGAGATAACATACGCCGCCGGGGGAGTGTCCCGGCGTAGCCAGCACCTTGAGGGTTATCGAACCGATCGTGATCAGTTGTTCATCATTAAGAACAACATCCGGATCCGGGGCGACGATTGGGTGACCGACCATGGCCGATACGTTGGCCGACGGGTTCCTCAATAGCTCCTCTTCACCTTTTCCCACATACAGCGGCAGGTCATATTGGTTTTTGATGGCTTCAACGGCGGCGATGTGATCGCCGTGCCCGTGTGTCAGCAGAATCGCCTTTGGCTTGAATCCGGCCCTGGTGACTGCTTGAGCTATACGTTCGTCATCGGCGCCGGGGTCGATAATGACGCCATCACCGTTCTGCTCATCGTAGTAGAGGAAGCAGTTTACCTCGTACGGACCGACAACAAGTGTTTCCAGCTTCATATGGCCTCGAAGATAGTGGCTGAGCAGTCGTTGTCAACGAGTATGTTTCAGGTGCTGTTAGGCGACT
>JAUWMW010000281.1 GCA_030612965.1 bacterium | reverse complement strand
CGGCCGGGTTTACGGCCACGCGGGCAGCTTCGTCGGCTGTTATAGTGCTGGAATCAACTAACGCCCTAAGATGGTTGTCCAACAGGCGCATCCCTTTCTTGCGGCCGGTCTGGATTACCGACGGAATCTGGTAGGTGCGTTCCTCGCGGATCATCACCTGGATCGACGACGAACGCGTCATGACCTCATAAGCCGCGACACGACCGTTGCCGTCGGCCCGTTTCATAAGCTGTTGGGAGATGACCCCGATCAGGGTGTCGGCTAACATGACGCGAATCTGCTGCTGCTGATCCGGTGGGAAAACATCGATAATGCGGTCAATCGAACTGGTCGCGCTGCATGTGTGCAAGGTGCCAAGAACCAGAAGGCCAATCTCAGCCGCCGTGATAGCCAGCGAGATAGTCTCCGTATCGCGCATCTCACCCACCAAAATGACATCCGGGTCTTCGCGCAAGGCCGCGCGCAGAGCCGAGGCGAACGATCTCGAATGCAGCCCGATCTGCCGTTGACTGATCAGCGAGTTCTTGTTTGTGTGAAGGTACTCGATCGGATCCTCAAGCGTGATGATGTGACGCGATTCGTGGGTGTTGATATGGTCGACCATGGCCGCAAGGGTGGTGGACTTTCCGGAGTTGGTCGGCCCGGTCACCAAGAGCATTCCGGATTTCGAGCGGACCAGATCACCGATAACATCCGAGAAACCGAGCGCGGCCAGGTCAGGGGTGTCGTCCGGGATCAACCTGACGGCGGCGGCCAGGCCGGAGTGCATCTTGTACAAATTGATGCGAAAGCGGGCTACATTCTCGATACTGTATGCGAAATCGAGATCACCCGATTTCTCAAAAACGCGAATTTGTTCGTCGGATAGTATCTCATAGACCAATTGCCTGATGTTCTTACTGGTGAGTTTCTTGTGCCGGGTTTTGGCCAACACGCCGTTCTGACGAATCATCGGCACACTGCCGGCGCCGAGATGCAGATCGGAGGCGCTGGCCTCCTTGACTATTTTTAACAGGCCATCAATCTTGGGCACAGGTGATCCTTACACGATTTTCCCACTATCTTTCAATATATCGGCTGGCCTGACGGGAAGTTTACGCACGGTGTAGTCAGTAGGGCAGGTCTGTCCGCCGACCTGACATTGTCGGCTGCAACTGAGTTTAACCTTGCCTCCTCATTCTACACCCCTTTCCTTCCTCCCATGCCGAGGCGTGTGAGAAAAACCAGGTCACGACTGCCGTCGCTGACGGAGAGCTTTGTCAAAAAACTCTCCACCGCCGACGCCCGCCTCCGGCGGAAGGTCGTGCGCTACGCCTTTTGGGGCGTGGGGATTCTGTTTTTCTACTCGCTTATGGTCGGCACCTACAGCATCCCGCGCATCATCCGACTGGAACTGCAAAAGAGCGCGTTGGTCGAGACCAATCAGCGGTTGTTAGTCAACCTGATCGACAATGACCGCATCCGGCAGATGCTTGAGTCCGACCGGATTTATCTCGAACATATCGCCCGCACCCGTTTTCACATGGCCCGCCCCGACGAGACTATCTATCTCTACCGCGGCCGGTAGGCGCTATGTCACTTGAGAAAACCGAAGCCGTCGTCCTGAAGGCCTTCAACTGGTCCGAGTCATCACGCACTGTTATCTTCTTCAGTCGCCGGTTCGGAAAGCTCGCACTGGTCGACAAAGGAGGGCGGAGTTTCAAATCGAAGCGCGGTCGTATCGTCGGATTTGCCGTTCTGGAAATAACCTTCTATAGCTCTCAGAAAGAGTCCTCCGGCTATATTCGCGATGTGGACCCGCTCGAAACGTTTTCGTTCGAGAAGGAAGGCACGATGGGGCGGTTGGCCTATGGTTCCGCCGCCTGTGAACTATTGAACCTGCTCCTCCCCGAAGAGGAAACGCAGATAGACCTCTACGATTACTTCGTGAGCTTCCTTAAGTGTGTAGAGGCAGCCGACAAGAGGTCGTTGCCCGCGCTGTTCCTGGCCTTTTTTCTGAGATGCCTGTCGCATCTCGGCTACCATCCATCCCTCACTCACTGCGCCGGATGTGGGCGGGCCAGTCAAGCTGACTCTCAGGCAGATTACGTACAGTTCCACCCGGAGCGCGGCGGCGTGCTATGTAGTTCTTGCCAAACAGTGGCAGATCAGTATATTCGTCTGTCCTCGGCCTGTTTTGAGCAGTTGGTCAACCTCCAGAGCGCCTCTTTAACCGAGGCGGCCGCGATGCCGATAACTTATGCCGACACAGAGCTGTTGCTGGAGGCTTTGACACGATTTGAAAGCTGCCAGACCGGCGTGAAGGGTGAGTTGAAATCGCTGGAGTTTCTCCAGAAACTGAAAAAGACGGATTTGACGTAGAAAGAACGACATGACCAAAAAGAACAGCAACGATATGATGGATAAACTGGTGTCGCTGTGCAAGCGACGCGGCTACATTTTTCAATCCTCGGAAATCTACGGCGGTCTCACCTCGTGCTGGGACTATGGTCCGCTGGGCGCTGAGCTCAAGCGCAACCTCAAGAACTACTGGTGGGACGCCATGACCAACCGTCGCGACGATATCGAGGGTCTCGACGCCGCTATCCTTATGCATCCGCAGGTCTGGCACACCTCCGGTCATGTCAGCGAGTTCAACGATCCGATGGTCGACTGCCGCACCTGCAAAGCCCGCTTCCGGGCCGACAAACTCGAAGAAGCACGCTGCCCCAACAAACCGTCCAGGAACCCGATCGAGAACAACTGTGACCTGACCGAGGTGAAACAGTTCAACCTAATGTTCAAAACTTTCATGGGGCCGGTCGAGGATTCCTCGAACGCAGTCTACTTGCGTCCGGAGACAGCACAGGGAATCTATGTCAACTTCCTGAACGTCAAGAACTCGTCGCGGCAGAAGATACCATTCGGTATCGCTCAGATCGGCAAGGCGTTTCGCAATGAGATCACCCCCGGCAACTTTATCTTTCGCACTCGTGAGTTCGAGCAGATGGAGATGCAGTTTTTCGTGCATCCATCCGAGGACGAGAAGTGGTTCGAGTA
>JAUWMW010000234.1 GCA_030612965.1 bacterium | reverse complement strand
TCGTATCGTTTCAGTTTAGTGCGCACGGTCGCCTCATGGATACCGAGCATACGGGCCGCCTCGGATTTGTTGCCGCCGGCAGCGATTAGAGCCTCCATTATTAATTGGCGTTCAAACTGATCGACCCGCTCAAACAACGAGCCGGTCGGTGGCGCGACATCGGTCGAGAGAACTGTGCGCGACAATTCTACCAGATCCTTATCGGCGACCAAATCAGCCATGACTTCCAGCCGTTTGATCTTGTTGAACAGTTCCCTGGTATTGCCCGGCCAATCGTACGCCACAAATTGCCGCACCAGTTCCTGCGGCGGTTTCTGGCCGTCCTTGAGCAACCGGCATCGCGTAAGGAAACTTGTCAGCAGCAGCGGGATATCTTCCTTGCGCTGACGAAGAGGCGGGATGTGATAACAGACCCCACCAAGCCGGTAGTAGAGATCACTTCGGAACTCACCGGCCTCCACCATCGCTTCGAGGTCGCTATTGGTAGCAGCGACCAGCTTGACATCAAGTTCGACCTCCTGAGTCGATCCCAGCGGGGTCACACTTCGGCGTTCCAGAACACCAAGTAGCTTGGTTTGCAAGGCAAGCGGCATATCGCCGATCTCATCCAACAATAGCACGCCGCCGTTGGCCGCTACGAACAGACCCTGTTTGTCCACCTCCGCTCCAGTGAAGGCGCCGCGCGTATAGCCGAACAACTCCGATTCCAGCAGCGCGGCTGGTACCGAGGCGCAGTTGATGGCGACGTACGGCGATCCTGGTCTGGTCACGTGATGGTAGTATCGCGCCAGGTGGTCCTTCCCGACTCCGGTCTCACCGGTCAACAGAATGGGTAAATCGGCTCGACTGACGGCCACCAGTTGCTCCTTGTAGCGTTGGAGTTCCGGGCAATTCGGCAGGAAATCGACCTCGCCGGTGACTGAATGAGAACCCTTGCGGGTCGCGCGATTCGACGCACCGTCGGGGTAGTCAATACTATTGATGAGTTTCTCTACCTCTTGACGCCTGGTCGTGAGGTTCTTGCTTGAGTAGAATTCCTCAGCCCTAAACAACATATTGAGGCGTCGCCGTGCCGAAATAAGTTGGGAGCGTCCGGCTGCTACCTGGGCTTCGGCCAGTTCAGCGCGGACTCCAGCCGTCTCAAGAGTGGCAATCGCATCACTGTAAAGCTTACGAGCTTCGGAATCGTGACCTTCGGCCTCGGCAATGACCGCCGCCACCTTTTGCAGCGCACCCAGTTCGACCCGGTCGTCCGCTTTTTGCATGATGGTCCTAGCCCTGGCCAGATACCGTCGTGCCGTCCGATGGTTACCCAGTTTCACGTAGACTTCGGCCAGATGACGCAACACCCGCCCGCTGAGACTGGTGCAAGGTTCGATTTTCTCGGCCGTGTCCAGCGCTTGCTGAAGGGTGCTCCGCGCTTCCTCGAGATTACCCCAATGATAGCGCAGTTCACCCAGGTAGGTAAGGCAAATCGCTTCATCACGCGGGCTGTCAAACTCCACGGTGCCGGGAAGAGCGGACTCGAGCGTTTTCGCAGCCCGATCGTACTCACCTCTCCGCACGTAGACATGCCCCAGCGCGATCTTGGCTCGGCTTACTTCCAGCCAGTCACCTAGTTCACTGGACAGTTCAATGTTCAGTTTGAGATGGTTCTCGGCTGAATCGAAATCCCCGACAAATGTCTGGATGCGGCCGATGTTACCCATCATGTAGGCGAGCTTGACTCGATCGCCCAGACGACGAGTGATTTCAATCGCGTCCATGAGACTCGAAAGTGCATTCTTGAATTCGTACTGCCTGTAGAACTGGCCGGCCAGCAGGTTCAAAACCCGGGCCTGACCTTCCAGACAATCATTTCTCCGGAAAATAGATTCTGCGTCGCGCAACGCCTTTTCCGTTTCCTTTAGTTCACCCAGAGAACGGAGAGTTCTCGCCAGTGTAACGAATATTTCGGCTAAGAGAATGCTGTCGCCATCCTCGGCGGCCTTGTTCTGCGCTAACCTGGCAATCCGCAAAGCGGTGGGGTAGTCGGCAAGGGAAACGTAGGCCTTGGCGACATGGTGCAGGACAACTCCTGCCCATGTTCCGCCGGCGGCTTCCAAAGCATCACGATTGTCTTCGTAATACTTCACAGCGCCGGCGAAATCTCGCTTGTCTACCAATGACGCCACATAATGCGCCATAGTATCGCGAAACTCAATGCCAACGCGGGTTTCCTTTGCCATTATAGGCTACCTCTGCTGTTTGTGGTTACCGGTTCATCCGGGGTGGTGGTTTCGATCTGATGCTGGATGAAATGGTCGGCCTCCGCGTCCGATTTTACATCGACGCTATTGAAACTCAGCCATTTGAGGAAAATATGGGCGATAAAGACATCTACCGGTGTAAAGCCACCAATCAATCCGTCTTGTGCGCCAAAGGAATCACCCCCAATATGGAAATCGCCGCCCCAAGTGTGGTCGTCACCAGCGTACCGGGGGTCAGTATTGCTGTGCGGGTAGTTGCGGGAGAAAGCCTCCCCACAAAACACGATCATTAGTACCAGTATCAAAGCTGGTACAAGAATACTGCGTCTCATTGCATCACTCCTTGGTTTAGGTTCTACTAGAGACAACTTACAATTATGTTCTTCATGTACGGCGGGTATGGCGAAGTGAGGTTTGCTTGACATAAGCCCATGTTACATCCCATCCTACTTGCAAGGTATCCTCTAAGGTGTTGTTTGTCAAGGGGTTTTTGGGGGCGGATGACGAGGGATGGGGGCGCGGGCGGGTCAAAAAGATCAGCGGAGCACAGAGACTGGGTTGACTTCGAGCCGTTTGAAGTTATCTTGGTAGCAATGAGTTCCTGTTGTCCGCCCGCGGGGCAACGTTTTTTGGCGGGTTGTTTTGTACCATGGTTTTTATGCTGCTTGACTATAGTACTGCAAATTCACCCAAACAAGTTGACTGCCTGATATTGTATCATAGATGGAGCCATCATTGAATAATCTGATTTATATGGACAACGCCGCCACTTCCTGGCCTAAGCCCGAAAGTGTCTACAAATACATGATCGATTTCTACCGCCAGTGCGGCGTCAACCCGGGTCGCAGCGGTTTTGACATGGCAATCGAGGCCGGTAACATCCTCGAGGATTTGCGTGGTCGGCTGACCCGATTTTTCGGTGGCGACGAATCGGCGCCCGAGCGACTTTGTTTCGGTTACAACGCTACCGATTCCCTCAATCTGATAATCCAGGGGATGCTTGCCGAGGGCGATCACGTCGTCACCACCAATCTGGAACACAACTCGGTCATTCGACCTATCAACCATTTCGTGCGTGATGCCGGCGTCGAGGCGACCTATGTTCCCTTCAACGGACAAGGATTCGTGGAGCCTGACGATATCCGCAAGGCGATCAGCAAAAACACCAGGCTGGTAATTGTCAACCACGGCTCCAATGTACTCGGCACCGTGCAACCGGTGAGCGAGATTGGCGCTATCTGCAAAGAACTGGGGGTGACCTTTGCAGTCGACGCTTCTCAGACAGCCGGCGTAATCCCGATCGACATGAAGGCTATGAACATTGACGTACTTGCTTTTACCGGTCACAAGAGCTTGATGGGTTCCACTGGAATCGGCGGCCTGTGCGTACTCAAACATGTTGACCTGCGCCATTCTCGCAGCGGCGGTACCGGTGTGCGTTCCGCTTATCCATATCATCTCGACGAGTACCCATACCGTATGGAGTACGGCACCCCCAATATGGTCGGCGTCGCATCTCTGTTGGCGGCCCAGGACTGGATTGAGAAAGAAGGCGGTGTTGCGGCTATCCATCGGCGCGAGATGGAACTGACCAGGAAGCTGGTTGATAGTTTCAGAA
>JAUWMW010000005.1 GCA_030612965.1 bacterium | reverse complement strand
TTTTAGCATGGCCAAAGCAGAAGTGATTTCCAGACGATGTGTTCGGGTAATAACTCTCCTGTTTTTCCTGAGCCTTGGGACTCCAGCATTCCCGGAAGACGTCTACCTTGAGATGTCCTTAGAAGATCTAATGGACGTTGAGATCGTATCCGTCTCCAAAAAGCCGGAAACCTTTCAGGATGTTGCGTCATCTATTTATGTAATCAGTGAAGAGGATATTCGGCGTTCCGGAGCGACAAGGCTTGTAGAGGTTCTCAACCTGGTGCCTGGCACATTCTTTGCCGATTATACCTATAACTCCAGTAATTCGGGAATAAGGTCCGGAGGTTCTCCTGTTCCACAGTCGGTCCTGTTGTTGGTGGATGGTTTCCCGATGAACTCGCCCGCCAGTGGCGGCATTCCCTACGATTTTATTAATGTGCCGCTGCAGCAGATTGACCGTATAGAGGTAATCAAAGGGCCTGGCGGGACCATTTACGGAGCTGGGGCAAACACGGGCATCATCAGTATCTTTACGAAAACAGCCAACGACAACAAGGAGCTGCTTGTTAGCGTGCAAGGTGGATTGCAGGACTACGCCTCGCCCTACTTGAGGTACAATCGCACGATTTCGGATAATAGCGCTTTTATGATCTACGGCAGCTATAAAACCACCCGTGGTTATGACAAACCGACCATGTTCAATAGCAGTACAATAACCGCTCCTCGACCTGATGAACCGGATACACTCGTCGCCAACAGATTCATTCGGACCGACACCGACGGTAAAGAAGCCATATCTCTCGGAGCACACCTGCAATCACGTGTCTCCGACAAGCTCACGAGCAATACCAGATTATCGTACACCGCTACCGCTACAAAGCAGTATCAGAACCTGCATGCCTTGCCGATCCATATTGTCAAGGATCGCGAATCATCAGTGCTTTCCGCTCAGGAACGATTTGATTACACCTTTCATCACAACCACCAGATGTTTCTTGCCGCACAGTTCAGAAGAATGAACATCACCGAATGTCTGGCAGGGACCTACAAACCTAACAACTGGATTCTGAATTTCGAGGTACAGGATAACATTCGCCTGGCGTCACATGACCTCAGTTTCGGGGCCAACTACCGTGCTGTGAAATACGATATTCAGGATGCCAATGATGATGATGATGATATGGGTTTTACTGTGCTGAATACCACTGAAACGCTTTACGCTGCATTTGTGCAGGACAAGATAGCAATCACAGATCGCGTTGACTTCACAGCAGGGATAAAGGCCGAGACATGGACACTCATCAGTAAGCAACCGGAATACTCTCCCAGTCTCCGATTGACCGTGAAGCCGAAGGATAATGTCACCTTATGGTCAGCCTACTCCCACAGCATAACGACACCAGGTTTCCTACAAACCCGGATCGAGGTTGCGGCGGCGGAGATACCTTACATACCGATGCAGACCTCTCACCTGTTCCTTGAGGGTACTGATGAACTCTATGCGGCTGTGATCCCGGGTCCTGATGTTCAGCCAATAAGATACGATACTTATGAACTTGGCTTAAGAGCGAATCTCTCTCGGAAGGTGAACCTTGACTTAAGCATGTTCTATACCGCGGTTGACGGTGACATTGGAATGGATCCCAACTTCATGATGAAAGCTCCTCTTTACTCCTCGCTACATTCCAATCGCACCATCCTGCCTATTTACTATACCAACACCTCGGATGACAAGATGTTTGGCGGTGAATTGGTGGCCAGATTACTGCCGGTTGCACATCTGCGGACTGAATTATCGTACAGTTTGCTCAAGATCGAATCCGAAGCACGCGAGATTCCGGAACAGCCCGGACAATACTATGCCCTTTCTGACGAAGTTCCGGACGCACCGGAACACACGGTACGTTTTCGTACCTACTTGGACTTTCCTCGTCAGGGCTGGTACCTGTCCACCAGCGCCATTTGGAGATCAGAGTACAGCCGAGGAGAAGGATATGACTATGTAGCTCAGGTGGAACCATACGGAATGGGAGGAGTAGTAATCGATCCTCCACAAGGCGAAATAAATTTGAATCTGATGGTGGAGAAGAAATTCTACAACGACCAATTGAGTGTGAACCTGTGGGGGAGGAACTTGCTGGCCGACGAGCGTTTCCAGGGACACCTGAGTTATGTTGAGATCGGGTACCCGCATTCGGTTCATCGGACTTTTGGCGGGGGTCTAAGTTGCCAATTCTAATGTGAACTCGGAATCGTATCATAGAGTATCACCGTTGGGTATGAAAGAGTATGTTGTGAAATCGTGGCTGGGCGGAATAGCGGGTTTTCACCAGGCTAATGGCGTCGTCATTTTCCTGGCTATCATCCTCATGTGCGCTAACCTTGGGGCAGCGTCCAGCGCTGATGAGATTGATCAGGAAATTCAGGTAAAGACCGGCTTTGTATACAAGTTCCTGCAATACGTTACCTGGCCACACGATGACAAGGCGATAGATGACGGCGACGTTTTCCTGATCTCTGTCGTTGGCGGATCTTCGTACCTTCAGACGTTTAAGGAACTGACCAAACTAGAAACCACGAGCGGGAAACGGATAGAGATCAGGAAGGGATCAGTAGATGAGGACTTAAGCGAATCCCAGATTGTGTTCATTGCCACGGATAACGAATCCACCGTTAAGAAACTGCTGACCAATCTGGAGGGTTCTCCAACATTGACCATCAGTGATGGAGACAATCTCGCTGAACTCGGAATGATGATCAATTTCGTCAATATAGAGACGAGTAAGGGGTGGAAACTAAGGTTTGAGATCAATAACCAGGCAGCAAAGGATGCCGGTCTGAAAATTGGCGCGCAGTTGCTGAAGTTGGCTATAAAGGTAGTGGACTCTGGAGATGATGAATGAGTTTCCTCTCGATTCGTTCATTAAGGGCTAAACTGATATGGATTCAACTGGCAACTACAGTCACTGTACTGCTTGTCTGTATTTCTGGATTCCTGCTATTCAATCTGAAGACCATGAGAAACGCTGTAGTTGCCAACCTCTTGTCTACCAGCCGGGTGATAGCCACGAATAGTAGGGTTACGCTGCAGTTCGATGATGCAGACGCTGCCAGGGAAGTCCTTGCAGCATTGGAAACCGAGGAGAATATTGTCGGGGCATGCTTGCTGAATGCTGACGGAGAAGTATTTGCTGTCTGCGGCGATCTCGATGTTGACATTCCTCGTCTTAGCCAAGAGATACCCACGCTCACTGCAAAGCCGGATCGAAAAACTGTTATTATTGGCGACAGGTCCATCGAAGTCTATAGGGAGATTTGGGGAGAACACGAAGGCCACGTTGGCACGCTCTATTTGAAATCGGATATGTCGGCGCTGGACACAGTGGAACACCAGAGTCTTCTTATCGCTCTTCTTGTGATTGCAAGTGGTATAATCATATCATCGGTGCTCGCCAACCTGCTACAAAGAAGGATCTCTCAACCAGTCCTGGCTTTAGTGGAAGTAGCCAGGGACGTTTCCACCTCCAGAGATTATGCAATCCGTGTACAGGAAACAGGAGATGATGAGTTGGGCATCCTATGTTACGAGTTCAATGATATGATGCATCAGATTCAGAAGCGTGATTTGGCACTCCAGAAAGCCCACGAGGAGCTTGAAGACCGCGTCATAGAGCGTACCAGAGAACTCGAAAGCGAAATCATCGAACGCAAGAAAATGGAGAATGAATTAAGGTTGTTTACCGCCAAGCTGAAATGGAGCAATCGCGAACTACAGGAGTTCGCCTCTGTAGCATCACATGATCTTCAAGAGCCACTACGAAAGGTTCGAGCATTCAGCGACCGCCTGAAAGCCGTATGTGGTGATGAGCTTTCCGAAAAGGCTAGCGATTATCTTGATCGGATGCAGTCCGCAGCAGGACGAATGCAGACTTTAATCGAAGATCTTCTGGTTTTTTCACGGGTCACCAGCAGAGCCAAGCCGTTTGTCAATGTCGAACTTGAACGGATAGCCAGAGAGGTTTTATCTGATCTGGAAGTAACCATCGATCAATTGGGTGGGCGTGTGGAGTTAGGGAAGCTGCTGGCTATTATGGCTGATCCATTGCAAATGCGCCAGTTGCTGCAAAACCTAATAAGCAACGGACTGAAATTCCACAAGGAAGGAAAGCCACCGGTTGTCAAGGTGTATTGCGAGTTGGATAAAGAACAGAATGGTCCATCTGGTGCTAATACCGATGCTGAATTCTTCCGACTTGTTGTAGAAGATGACGGTATTGGTTTTGATGAAAAATACTGCGATAAAGTTTTCAGTATCTTTCAGAGACTGCACAGTCGAAGTGAATATGAGGGAACGGGCATTGGGCTTGCAGTCTGCCGAAAGATTGTCGAACGCCATGAAGGTAGTATCACCGCCAGAAGTACACCGGGACGGGGAGCAAGGTTTATCGCTACTTTGCCCTTGAAACAATGCAAAGGAGAACAAAATGCAGGATGCAAGAGGGAAACCGATCCTGATCTTGTTAGCAGAGGATGATCCAGACGATCGCCTAATGACGAAGGAGGCTCTCGAGGAGAGTCGATTGGTCAATGATCTGTTCACCGTTGAGGACGGCGAGTTGTTGATGGACTATCTACATCACCGAGGGAAGTATGCCAACATGTCAGGTTGGTCATTGCCCGGGCTGATTCTGCTTGATTTGAACATGCCAAGAAAAGATGGACGTGAGGTACTTAAGGAATTAAAAGAAGATCCAAACCTGCGGCGAATTCCGGTTGTGGTGCTGACAACCTCGAAAGCGGAAGAGGATATCTGTCGTACTTATGACCTGGGTGTGAATTCGTTTATCACTAAACCGGTATCGTTTGAATCGCTTGTATCGATCATGAATACCCTTAAGATATATTGGTTTGAGATTGTTGAACTGCCGGTCGAACAAGGTGAAATACAAAATGAACGACAGCCCCATCAGAGTGCTATTGGTCGATGACGACGAAGATGACTACCTGATAACCGGTGACTTGCTCTCCGATGTTGAGGAAACGAGTTACAATCTGGATTGGGTCTCGACCTACGAAGAGGCACTGAAGGTAATCAGTCACAATCGGCATGATATCTATCTCCTCGACTATCGCCTTGGCGCGCATAGCGGACTTGACCTTATGCAAAATGCGATCCGGGATGGCTGTCGTAAACCGATGATTTTGTTGACCGGACAGGGTGACTCCGAAGTTGACATTGAAGCCATGAAGGCCGGAGCAATGGATTACCTGGTGAAAGGTCACCTTGATGCATCTTTGTTGGAGCGCTCCATCCGTTATGCGATCAAACGTAAGCAGGCGGAAGAGGAGGTCAGGTATTCGGAAGAGAAGTTCAGGACTGTGTTCGAATCTGCCAATGACGCCATCTTTCTCATGGATGAGGACACCTTCATAGACTGCAATCCCAAAACGGAGGATATGTTCGCTTGTAGCCGCGAGGAGATACTGCAGAAAAAGCCGTATGAGTTCTCCCCGGCTACGCAACCCGATGGTCGCGACTCGAAGGAAAAATCCCTGGAAAAAATCAATGGAGCTCTGGCTGGAGAACACCAATTCTATGAATGGACCCATACAAAACTAGATGGTAGCCCGTTCGACGCAGAAGTCAGCCTCAACCGTATTGAAGTCAGTGGTAAGATTATCCTCCAGGCGATCGTCCGTGACATCACCGACCGTAAACGGGCGGAGAGGGAATTAAAGGAATCGGAAAAAAGATTCCATGATGTTGCTTTAAGTTCAGCAGACTGGATTTGGGAGGTTGATAAGAACGGAAGATATACTTTTGCATCTGGAAAGGTGAAGGAACTTCTTGGATATGATCCTGAAGAACTCATTGGGAAAACTCCCTTTGATTTGATGCCTGAGAATGAGGCGGAGCGTGTTGGTAAGATTTTCAGAAGGCTTGCCTCTGAAAACAAACCGATTATTGACCTGGAGAATTGTAATCTGACCAAAGAAGGAAAGCAAGTATATCTCCTAACCAACGGTGTACCGATACTGGATGATAGCGGTGAGTTGATTGGCTACCGTGGGGTGGACAAGGACATCACCGAACGCAGACATGCCCGAAAACAACGACAAAAACTTCAGGAAGAACTGGAACGAGCCCAGAGGATGGAATCGTTGGGGATACTGGCCGGCGGTGTTGCGCACGATCTGAACAACATGTTGGGGCCGTTGGTTGGGTATCCGGAATTGATGATTCGAAAGCTTCCCAAGGACAGTCCGTTGAAAAAGCAACTGGAAAGAATAGGCAAGTCAGCCAAAGATGCGGCGGATGTGATACAGGATCTTCTGACACTGGCTCGGAGAGGTCGCTTTGAACTATCCCCAGTAGATCTGAATGATACTATCAAGGCATATCTTGATTCGCCGGGCTATGCGAAACTAGTTGAAGAACATCCTGACATAGCTGTTAAGCTGAAACTCGATGATACAATTGACAGCATACATGGTTCCTCCTGTCACTTGTCAAAGATGGTCATGAACCTCATCCACAACGCTATTGAGGCTATGCCAAAGGGCGGCGGCAAACTCACCATAGAAACAACGCAGCAGCACATCAAAGAGCTTCTGAGTGGCCATGATAAGGTTAAACATGGGGATTACATCCTGTTGCGGGTTCGGGATACGGGAATGGGGATAGACCCCGAAGACATGGATAAAATCTTTGAACCCTACTTCTCAAAAAAGAAGATGGGAAACAGCGGTAGCGGTCTCGGATTATCGGTAGTATACGGAATTGTCAAGGATCACAAGGGGTATTACGACGTATTCTCTACGGTTGAAGAGGGAACGGAGTTTGTCCTGTACTTTCCGGTTTGTGAGGAGGCAGCAGGAAAGGAACCCGATACTGTGACGAACTTTGAGGGTAGCGAATCAGTACTGATCGTCGACGATGTCGAAGAGCAGAGAGAAATAGCATCAGAACTACTATCCAGTCTGGGCTACAAAGTCGAGACAGTCCAAAACGGCAGTGAAGCCATCGAATACTTAAAGGATAATCATGTCGACATCATCGTACTGGATATGATTATGGAGAAGGACTTTGACGGTCTGGATACGTATCGTGAAATCATTAGGCTATGTCCCGGTCAGAAGGCGGTTATAGTCAGCGGTTTTTCCCCGACCGATAGGGTCAATGAAATGCAAAGATTGGGAGCAGGACCATACGTTAAGAAGCCATATACTCTTACTACTATCAGTGAAGTCATTAGAGAAGAACTCGACAAAGAACCGGTCACAGCCAGTCCATAAGTTCTCGCAGGCTGTTGAAAAACACCTCATTTTATCTGAATTCTATATATCATTGGAGTATTGTTGGGGCGTTCAATGATGCTCAATTCGAAAGGGTCCAGCAATGCGCGGGACGGATGATGATCAGCAGGCGATGTTCAGTTATGTATCCTTGTAATCCCGTGTTCCTGGGGATCATCGGCCTTCTATTGTACCGGAACGTCTTCTTCGCGCCTTGCTGCTTCAGGTGTTGTACACGATCCGCAGTGAACGGATGCTGATGGAGCAGTTGGATTACAACATGCTTTTTCACTGGTTTGTGGGTTTGTTGATGGATGATAGGATTTGGGATCATTCGACGTTTACGAAGAACCGTGATCGTTTTCTGGAATCTGATCTGGCGGGTGCGTTTTTCTCGGGTGTCGTTGCTCGGGCGGAAGAAGCTGGTCTTTTATCGGACGAGCATTTCACGGTTGACGGTACGTTGATCGACGCCTGAGCCTCAATGAAGAGTTTCCGTCCGAAGGACGACGGTCACGATTCTTCCTCTGGTGGCGGTCTATTTTCTCAAGCTGGGGCGAGCCCAGGAGGCCGGCGACTGGGACGCCGCCGAGAAACTGGACCGCATGATCCGCTGCCACCTGAAAGACTTGAAGGCAACGAAGATCGCCAGGGAGGGCGAGGCTGCCAAGGGACCGGAGACAACCCCGGCGGAATGGGCCACGGCGCTGCTGGGAAAGTTGGCCGAATCGAAGAAAAAACCGGCCAAGAAAGCAAAACCTTCGGGGTCGGTTACGTCAAGGATAACGGCGAATTGGAAAACATGTATATGGCCGCCTCGGATGTCGCCGGGGTAGCGCTGGCTGGTGTCAAGGAACTGTTCTCAGAAAACCGTCGCCTCGAACAACGAGTGGCCGACCTTGAATCTCTGGTGCAGCAACTACTGGCGCAGGAGCGGTAGTGAAACTCGATTCTGATTGAAGATTCAGCCGGGGTGGCTCTAAAGCCACCCTGACGCTCACGAGCCGGTCTGTCTCAGATACTCCACCACCGGCCCGAAAGTTCTAATAATGTCCAGCCTGTGGAGCCATTGCATTGTGCCGCCATAGGTTACAGGCCTCAAGCGTGGTTCGCGCATCCGCACAAAACATTGGGGCGCTCCCTGTTCGTCTCGAACTAAGGCGACGCATGAAGAAAAAGGCGGCATGAGGGTCATCATAGACAGCGGCAAAAGAAAGGGACAGCGTCGATGGGCGCTGTCCCTGAAGAAATGCTATGTGTTGGCGGTGGTTATTTCAACAGCACCATTTTCTTGGTGTCGGTGAAGTCCCCTGCCGTCAACCGGTAGAAGTAGATGCCGCTGGCATGGCCATCAGCGTTCCACTGTATCTCCACAATACCGGGCTGTCCGTGGCCGGTAAAGGACTGTACTTCGCGGCCTAAGGTGTTGTAGACGGTCAGCTTGTAGTCCGACGCCTCGGCCAGGGCAAAGGAGATTGTTGTTGTCGGGTTGAAGGGATTAGGATAGCACTGATGCAGCGCGAACTGATCAGGAACCAGCCGCGCCGCCACGGCTGCGCCCTCGTAGGTGGCGGCCTCGAATGTTACGACCTTACCTTCGAGTCCGGATAGGAAGGCTCCGTCGAAGGTGTGCCTCTTCTTCATACTGTACACCAGTATCCGAGTCAGGTCGCTTTCGGCGTCGTAATGATACTTCATTTCCATCTGGGGCGCGAGCAACTCCGGTTCATGCTCACCTTGCACTATCACCCAGGCGGCGCCCAGCGAGGCCCCAACGCTCAGCACGCCGTCATTGAGATCGGTCTTGATGACAAGCGGTGCCTGCTTGAAGTACGGAGCCGCGTCACCGACGATGACCCGGATCAGGTAGACAAGATCAGCCACCGAGAGTGTAATACCGTCGGCGTTGACATCGGAGGCCGCAATCTGACCGTCGACATTGACATTGAACACCGAGATGCCCTTGACGAAGTAGTTGCTGAACAGCACGGCGTCGGCGATCTCGTTGGCGGTACCGTTGAGGTTGATGTCACCGCGATCATCAATCGAGTCGGCGCAGATGATATCGATGCCACCGTTCCAGAAGTCGATGCACCTAATCGGTGTGGGCTTACCCGGCTCGGGATCGATGCAGTAGTCCGGGGCACCTACCCAGGGTATCCGCGCATCCTCGGGGAACTCATCGTCATCGTCCTCATCCCAGATAATGTAACCCTCGAAGTCATAGATGATCTCATCCAGGTAGAGCTGGTTACCTGTGGAATCGGATATGGTATTGTCGGCGCAGTCGCACCAGAAAAAGTAGATTGGGACGTACTGACACTCGAACGTGCGGTCGTTGGTGACCAGGAAGTCCAGCGTGAAGAGAGTGGCCGGCTGTGGGTCTGGCTCGAAGCAATCCGGGTGGTTGGGACCGTTGTTGGTTTCGGCCAGGCCGAATACCCTGACCATGCCGGAGGGACAGCCGCCGGCACAAGCGCCGCAAGGACCTTGACGGTAAATGAAGTACTCCCAGCCACAACCGTCAGGCGCCGGATCGTAGAACAGCGGACCGGGGATAACCGCCTGCAACACCAGAGCCGACGCGTCGTAGGCAATCAGGAAGTCGTAGCCACCCATGCCGCCAACCGGGAGATTGTAGAGACTGTCGATTGTCACGTCGACGAGTTCATGCTGACCCTGAATCGTTCCGTGTGTCTTTTCAATCGTCACGATGGGACAACTGATACACACTTCAGGATCTTCAGCCACGACGTCGACAATGGTCGTACACACCGCACTGGCGTCGCAGGAATCAATGGCCACGAGGATCAGGTAGTTGAGCCCCGAGTCGGGGACAAAACAATACTCAGTGCCCGGTGTATATGGTTGCCCGTTGAGAGTGACTGACATCAGGTTGCCGTCAGGGTCGGTGGCGCTGAAGCCGGTCATACACACCGGATCGTTGGTATGACAGGTTACAATAGTCGAATCACCCGGGCAAGTCACCTCAGGCGGACTGTTCAAAGTCACCGTCACCTGGGTGGTGCAAGCATCCACCGTATCACATTCATCGGTGGCCGTCAATATAATATCGTAGGCACCCTCAGCGGTAGGGGTGAAGCAAACCACGTCGCCGGCAAGCGTCCCTATCGAAGGAACACAACTGGCCAGATTGCCGTCGCCATCGGTGCAACTGAAGCCAGACAGACATATCTCCGTCAGGTCGCAAACAAATAGTGCCGTGTCACCCGGGCAACTCGCCTCAGGTGGACTGTTCAAAGTCACCGTCACCTGAGTAGTGCAAGCATCCACCGCATCACATTCATCGGTGGCCGTCAGGATAATGTCGTAGGCGCCCTCTCCGGTCGGAGTGAAACAGACCTCATTGCCAACCAGCGTCCCTATCGAAGGAACACAACTGGCCAGGTTGCCGTCGCCATCGGTGCAACTGAAGCCAGACAGACAAATCTCCGTCAGGTCGCAGACAAATAGTGCCGTGTCACCCGGGCAACTCGCCACCGGTGGACTGTTCAAAGTCACTGTCACCTGAGTAGTGCAAGCATCCACCGCATCACATTCATCAGTGGCCGTCAATATAATATCGTAGGTGCCCTCAGCCGTAGGGGTGAAACAGACCTCATTGCCAACCAGCGTCCCTATCGAAGGAACACAACTGGCCAGGTTGCCGTCGCCATCGGTGCAACTGAAGCCGTCCAGACAAATGTCGCTAAGGTCACACACGAACAGGGTGTCACTCGGCGGGCAGGAGGCTGTCGGTCCCTGGTTGAGATCAACATGAATCAATGTCTCGCAGGTATCGGACACGCCGCATGTATCGGTGCAGATCAACTGAAGATAGTTGTCACCTTCCACCGGCGTGAAGCAGTACTGGCCGCCGCCAAAAGGAACACCGTTGATAGTCGAGGAGACGCTATTGCCGCAACCGAAGCCGTCCAGACATATGTCGCTAAGGTCACACACGAACAGGGTGTCACTCGGCGGGCAGGAGGCTGCCGGTCCCTGATTAAGATCAACATGAATCAATGTCTCGCAAGTATCGGCCACGCCGCAGGCGTCGGTGCAGATCAATTGCAGGTAGTTGTCGCCTTCCACCGGCGTGAAGCAGTACTGGCCGCCGCCAAATGGAGCCCCATTGATGGTCGAAGATACTACATTACCGTCGGGATCGTCACAGCCAAAGCCGTCCAGACAAATGTCGCTAAGGTCACACACGAACAGGGTGTCACTCGGCGGGCAGGAGGCTGCCGGTCCCTGATTAAGATCAACATGAATCGTCGTCTCGCAAGTGTCGGTCACGCCGCAGGCGTCGGTGACTATCAATGTAATCGCGTTTGCCCCGACACTCGGAGTAAAGCAAACCGTGTCATCACTCAGCGTACCGCCGGTTACCACTACCGAAGCGATGTTGTTATCAGGGTCAGAAGTCGTGAAGCCGTCAATACAGATATCCGACAGGTCGCAAACGAACAGCGAATCATCACCGGGACAACTGGCCACCGGTGGACTGTTGAGTCCTACGGTTATTACGGTCTGGCAGGTATCGGCTTCTCCGCAATCGTCGGTGACTATGAGTGTAATCGTATTACTACCGACACTCGGTGTAAAGCAAACCGTGTCACCGCTGAGCGTACCGCCGGTTACTACTACCGAAGCGATGTTGTTATCAGGGTCAGAAGTCGTGAAGCCGTCAATACAGATATCCGACAGGTCGCAAACAAACAGTGTAGTGTCACCCGGACAACTGGTCACCGGTGGACTGTTGAGGGTTACCGTTACTTGTGTTGTACAGACCGCTGTCGCATTGTGCTCATCGGTCGCTGTAAGAATGATTTCATGGACACCAGCGCCGGTCGGCGTGAAACAGACGGTGTCGCCGCTGAGTACCCCGAGGGACACGTCGCAACTAACCAAATCGCCATCGGCGTCATAGCAACTGAATCCCGGGATACAGATCTCCTGGATTTCGCACAAGAACGTATCAACAGGCGCAGCACATGTCACCTCCGGCGGGTGGTTGCAGCTTGCGGTTGGCAGCGTCAGCGAGACTTCGGTGCAACAGTAATCGCCCGGACAGCCGCCGTCAGCGTTACAGGCTACCAACTCAATTGTGACCGTGGTCGCGGTGTCGTCGACCGAGAACTCGACCGAACTGAGGGTGCTGTCGCCGATGATGGCGCCGCCGGTAACCCGCCAGAGCCAGTCATTGGCGTCGGAGGTGTCATAGGCGATATAGGTGGTATCAATGTCATAGCAGAGCGAATCGGCATCAATGATTATTATCGCTGCAGGCGGCAGACAGATGGTGGCGCCCTGAACACTGCGGTCCTGACCGGCGCCACCACTACCGTCGAAGCTCTTCATTCGCATATGGTAAGGCGCGCCACCAATCGAAGCCGAGCCGTTACCGTAACCCCAATGATCGGGGTCGCCTTGGGCCAGGTGACCGCCCCAGAAGAAGCCAACCGTACCGGTATCAACCTGCGTGTAGTAAACCTCTACGGCCCAAGTACGGTTCGAGGCGGTACCGCCGAAGTAGTAATCACCGACCGAGTCGATAACGGCGTTGTAGGCCATCAGGTAATGAGTGTCGTCATATTCCCAGGTGGGGTTGACCGTTGTGTAGAAATCCCCCGGGATCGACCCGGAGTAGTTCGAGGTCAAGGTCGGGTCCGGGAACTCCAGAGAGTCGGCAGGATCGGTGCAGTCTTCGGGCGCCGAAGTACCCACGTTACCGCAGGGTCCGCCAGCCAGATCAATCGCCGAGTCTTCGCTGAAATCGTAGCTGGCCAAGAAGTCAAAAGCGTGAATAGTACCCTTCGTCCACTCCATCTCGATTGTGAAATAGTGGGGTGTTCCGGATCCCTCATCACGGATAAAGCCCCTATACGGTACGGCTCGCCCCTCACTGTAGCAGGAGTTGGTGGTATTGATATTGCCATTGGACCACTGTGGAGTTGATGTTTCAGTGCCGTTTTGCAACTGGTCGAGATTGGTGGCGCCGGTAACGAAACTGGTGGTAGCAATCAAGCCGGAGGTCTGGCCGACCGCCGTGACCGAAAGTTCGCTGCTGGTCCCCTGGTAGTCCAAAAGCCAGGAGGTGCCGAAATCACCTATCCCGTCGCTGGGAACATCCCAGGGCAGGCCGGCATCACCGGCGATGGGTGTTCCGTCCGGCTCGGTGACCTGGAGAACAACAGTCTCGCCGGAGCCAAATGTGAAGCCGTCAATGCCGACGGTGGACCCCACATCATAAACCGTCGAGTCGGTAACTACCTCGGCGGCAAATGAACTGGCGCCGAGAATCACCACCAACGCAATGGTGCTTAGTAGGATTGATGGAACCGTACGGATCGCCCCCGTACATTGCCACACGGTTGTCGAGCAATAACTACCTAACATAACGTCCCTCGAAACTCGCCATAAGGCGTTCACCTATGGCTGTTTTTGATGTTCTCCAAGTTGCAGCGGCACTGATGTCGGATTACGGCAACTCAAGGCACTTGATTAACACCCTTGCCTTGAGCGCTCCCTGCTCCGTCTCCAACGAACGATTATCCAAAGCAGTAACGTGAGCAGGATTAACTAACTCATCACCTTGAATATAGGGGTCTACGGCGCTAAGTCAAGCCTTTTGTGCGCCTGCGCTTACATTGTATACGCCCTGTTTTCCGGCGCCTGTCAAGCCTCCATGGGGTCCTCTCCGGCGGTTGCGGTGTAAGCGGTTGTGCGAGAGCGGATTTTGGCAGCGCCGAGAGCGATTTCGGGACTTTGGAGTCAAAACAGAGCTGTCACGTGGTTGGCTCAGGCCCGTTTCTTCGGCAAGCGAGAACTCCGAACCGCCTCAAACCGCGCGTTTCCGGTACTCTATGACCTCCTGGAAAGTTCTAATAACGTCCAGCCTGGGCAGCTATTGCCTGATCGGTTGTCATGCAGCATGTCTCCGAGGTACCCCTATCGCATCTTCGAGCCTCAGTTATGTCGGAGTACAGTAGGTGCCGGCCTGGAGAGTATGGCGTCGGCGTATTGTCATCTGAGGTTTCTTTAGTCGCAGGACGATTCGTTCCCGTTCCTCAAGTGAGGCAGTGGAACTCAGAGAGGTCAATGCGCAGTTTATGACGGAGTTTTCAGTAATCCCATCGCTTCATCGAGGTCGGCATTCAGCAGCACCTTCAGTACCATACCGTCCGTGCTCCCGGGAACGTCGATGACCCGAACAGTGTCCGAGAGCCAGGCGAATTCGGGCAGGATATCGGGCAGGATATTACGGGATCTGTCCAGGAATCGCTCATCGAAGACGATCCCGGTGTCGTCTGGATAGAGGGGCAGATAGCGAATGTTTGCTTCGACAAGATCCTGGAAGAAATGTGTGCCGAACGAAAGGTCGGGAACATAGTCGCCTTTCTTATGCGCAATCTCGATCAGGACGGCTGTGTTGTTAATGTCTGAGTAGGTTACGTTGACGCCTAATTTGATATCCCCCCGACTACCCCAGCGTCCCGGTCCCATCAATATGAACTTTCTCTTTGGCAGAAGCTTGTTGAGTTTTCCGACAGTTCTTCCAACTGAGACCATTTCCGACCGGCTGGCGAGTTTCTCGTACTCGCTGCCGACTACGTACACGATATGGGTGATATCGGGAACGCTACCGTTGGAGACATAGCGGTTGGCGGAGAAAACAATACGTTCTCTGGGGACATCTCTGGGAATCGGGGCCGGTGCACTTTGATCGGAGGAACTCTGGGGACGACATTGTAACAGAAACAGGTTATGGCCGTCAGAGCCGAACTCGATATCAACGGGTGTACCGATCTCTTGTTCCAGGGTTCGGAGAATGGTCTGTATCTGTTTGATGAAGGGTGTTCGGCGGAACAACCCTTCAAAGGTCACCACGGACGTCTCATCGGAAAGATCGGTGGTTATCCCGACAGGTCGAATCACGCCGTCCTCATGGAGGATCGAAACGATATCGTTGAGTCCCGGGATTTCTTCTCCGACCTCTTTTAGGAAGGTTTTGATATCCAGGGTCTCAAAGCTGTTCGTTTGCAGGTTTATGACATCAATCTTCTTGGGTGAGTAACGGACGACTTCATCGACACTGATGTTTACACGAAGCCCTGGCTGACCGGGAGCTATTAGAGCCGGGTAGTCGTCGCCCACGCGATCAACGGCACGGGTTCCCAAGCCGGGCACAAGACGTACGAGGCCGTCTTCGCGTCTGATTCGAGGGGACCATCGGAATTCGTTTGCACTGAACGCGACACCGGCGAAAGTCGGCACGAAATACTTGCCGACCGTGGTCCCAACCACTTCCTGGATCATGATGCCCATCTCTTCCACGAAATCGAGCAATCCCCGCTCGGCCCGGTACTCAATCGCATCGGGACTGAAAGTCGACGCATAGACCTCTGCAACCGCATCAATCAGAGCGTCAAGTCGGTCGTGTTTGCTGCCCTGATTCGCCAGAAACAGGCTTCGGTATTTGCCGGAAAAGGCGGCCCCAACTCTGTCTTCCAGCAGGCTGGAGCTACGGACTATGAGCGGATGTTCACCGAAATCATCCAAAGCCCTGGTCAGACCATTGATGATCTCGGTGGGGAATCGAGCGCACTTGAAAGTCTGCACGATATAGGGGTACTCAGCATAGATCTGGTCAAGCTCTTTGTATTTCTGTTCCACAACGTCGTCAAGGCCGTTGTATCGCACGAAATGGAGTATAGCATCTGATGTAATATGCCAGGTTCTGGGGATCTTTACATTGCTGAGCAGTTCATTGTCTCTGCCTTTTGCCTCAAGGATATGGGCGGCAAGGTGCATCCCGGCGCTTTTCCCCCCGAGTTTGCCTTTGCTCTCGGCACAGGAAATGACACGTTCAAGCAGATCGGATACGTCACGGACACCTATGAAATCCCTGGCGACCTTGATGTACTGTAGTTGATCTGAAAGGAACCTGCGAATAAGCGAGACACGTATCCCCTTCTTGCTGGCCGAGGGACTGGTCTGGTCATCAACCGGGTAATAGCGCCCTATTGCGCTGGCAATCTCACTCAACGAGTAGTTACCACTGATGATCCTTTCGAGGGCGCTTAATTTGTCCTCCTGAAGCCACTTCTGAATCAGGCTCTGTATCTTGTCGTCACTAAGGTGTTCGGCTGCGATCTTAAGCACCAGCGCGCTGAAATCACCAGACAGATACTTCTTCCTTGGTTGATGGGGGACATTCCAATCCTCCCGCAATTCGTCGCCGGCTCCGGCCTGCTCCGAACCGAACGGCTGAAGAAACCTCTCAGCATCGGCAACGCCACTCATGCACAGGTGATTCTTTAGCTTTCGTGTAATGTTCAAGAACAGTTCTCGATCGGTCTCTTCAAGAATCTCCAGTACCTTCTGCCACTTGGCGCCTCTTTTTTCCGCACTGGGGACTGCCGCTTTCTGCAGTTCCTGAATATCTACGGACAACCTCTGGTACTCGATGAGGCTGCCAAGTTGCCCGGCTATTGCTCGAATCAACTTTGTCTCTTCCCAGAGGAAAGGACCGTCATCAGCGACCGGTCGTTCGTGAATGTAGCTAACGGTGATACGACCTGTTACAGAACCCTTGATTCTGATGTCCGCGCTCTGCATCCAGGCTGATTCGACGAAGTCGGGTGAACAATAGATGTTGTTTTCTACCGAGATTTTAGCCCGGCAAACATCAGGGTATTGCCAACCCGATGGAATCGCCTCGATGATCTTTGGGCAAACCTCATCCAGGGGCGGGCCGGGATCGCTTAGGATCTGTTCGATTTGATACAGACAATCGAGTTCCCTGGCCCTCTCCCTCAGGGACTCAAGGAGTTTGTCTTTTGACTCCTTCCGATCAGTCATTTGACAACCGCTCCTTGCCTACAGCCTCGCAAGAGCATATGTGGAGAGAGCGGTTTGCCGGCGAACTTTGAAAGGTCTCAAGCGTTGTACGCATCATCAACCTTACGTCGAATAATAAGCCATCCTGCCACGAGCGGCATTTTACAACCAATTCTCGCGGCAGGAGGCTTTCTTGAGGAGAAAATAGCCGGAGACATTAGAAGGTTGATTTCGTCAGGACCAACCTTCACCGATTTTCAAGGCAAAACCCTGAAGTCGGTTCACAGGCTATTGTTCTTTGTTACTTTCTAACTGTTGAGGATCTCGTCGACCTCCTCTTTCCCAACATCCATAACATACTGAATGCCGCTAATGTTTGCCGCCTGGGGGGTCAGAGCGGCGATATCATCGCGCGAGATGTATTCCGGGCTGAACTTGCGGCTGCCGCACATAAGCTGGCGCAAGCCCTGGGCCAGGCGCTCGTAGTAGGTATAAAGACCAATGGCTCCCGCCGGCAGGGCTTCGAATTCCTTGTCGCCGATTTCCTCGCGCAGATCGCCGGCGGTGACAAAAATCTCATCCCGGGTCTGACCGAACCGCTCCACGTACACCGGCAATTGATGAGCATCAATGGCCATGCCGATCGTCTTGCCAACCATAACGGCCGCAATCGGGGAACGAGCCATACCGATCAGTTTAACAAACGGCGCTCCGAGAGCCAGACCTTTGAAAATATGATCCTCGAATGTGAATCCGCCTGCCAAAGCGAGCGGGGCAACATATTCGCCCTTGTCGGCGAGGCGTTTGGTATACTGGTACAACAACGAGTGCAGTTCTATGGGTGGCATGCCCCACTCATTCATCATTCGCCAGGGACTCATACCGGTGCCGCCACCAGCGGCGTCAACCGTGAGAAGATCGATTTTGTACTTAGAAGTATACTTGACTGCCCGGGCCAGGTCCGCCGGCCCATACGCGCCGGTCTTGAGGAAAATGTACTTGGCTCCGGCCTTGCGTAGTTCTTCAACTCTATTTGCGAATCCCTCTTCAGAAACCATGCCTACGCGCGAATGCCTTTCAAACTCCTTGAAGGAACCACGCTCGAACGCCTTGATGACGGCCGGGTCAGTGGGGTTCGGCAGAACCACATAACCCCGGTCATAAAGCATCTGAGCTTTTTTGAGATTCTTGATCTTGACCTCGCCGCCGATGTCCTTGGCTCCTTGGCCCCACTTGAGCTCCACAACCTCGACACCCAGCTCATTAATGGCATACTCCTGAACACCGAGACGTGTGTCTTCGATGTTTGCCTGTACGATAGTGGCTCCGTATCCGTCGCGCTGGTTATCTGTAAACAGCTTGACGCGTCGCTTCAGGTCAACGGTGTCGACCACCTGACCTTTCTTGATAACGGACTCCGGGTCCATCCCGACGACATTCTCGCCGATAGTCAGCCCGGTACCGGCCAGAGCGGTACCGATAGCCAGTCCTTCCCAGTTGTTCTTGGCGATGTCGGTGGAACCGATTCCGGGAATAATCCACGGCAAACGGAACTTCAACCCTTTGTCGTGTCCGAAGGCAACTTCGAGATTGACATTAGGGAATATCGCCTTGTCGCTATCGGCTTCGATACCATGAGCGCCCACGGCGGTACCCATGATATTGAAGTGGGAATAGTCAACCGGGTAGGTTTTTTCCGACGCGGTTGTTATTACGCCGAAAGGTTGAGGATAAATCACTTCGTGTCCGCGATAAGCTGATTTTCCTATTTCGCACATCCCGATGCAGCCATCCACACAGGTGACACACATGCCTGAACCAGGCGAAACCGAACCTTCGGTCCGATTTTTGGTCAAAGTCGCGGCCGATGAGTTTACTCTCGACAGTGTTATGGACATCGTCTTTCCTCCATTGTCAGCCTTAGTTCTTCTTAATCTCACATGCGACACAAGGCTGCATATAACACATCATATCATCAAATTCTTCTTTTTCAAGACAGGGCGGGCTCAGATTGGCGCAACCGCCGCAGATCGCCTTCTCCGGTTCGGTGTAAGTGCATCTGAGTGAACAGGCCGGGCAGACGTACATGCATCCACCACACTGCCGACAGACATCAGAGTTCATGTCGAATGGTGTGCCGATGCTTCGGTTCTGGCCGCGTCCACGAAAGCCAATAGCCTTGGCCATCATCTGCTCTTCACACATTCGCACGCACAGCCCGCACAAAATGCAGTCTTCATATTCCTGCCGGAACCGCTGCTGCCGAATATCGTGAGCGGCGGCAAGGTCTTGTATGATTTTGGACTGTGGACATGACGCCAGCAGGAGTTCCAGAACCATCTTTCGAGCCCTGACGACACGATTCGAGGCGGTGCGAACTTTCAAGCCTTCCTCAACCGGATAGGTACACGAGGTCACCAGCTTGGCTCTGTCACCTTCTCCGATCTCCACAACACATAACCGGCAGGCGCCATAAGGGGAAAGCCCTTCCATGTGGCACAGAGTAGGAATAGGGAATCCAAGGAACTGAGCCGCTTCCAGAAGCGTCGTGCCTTTTTCCACCGAGACCTTCAAGCCATTTATGTACAGCGTGACCATGCTCATTTTCCTCCAGTCGCGACAGCCTTGGCCTCGGTTTCAGTCTCAACTTCTTTTGGTTTGGTGAACTCCAGATCGCACCGGAGGCACCGACAAGCCTCATGGGTTGCCTCATCAACAGAGAGTGACACCTCCACTTCGGAGAAGTTGCGCGTGCGCCATTCCGCCGGCGCGCGGGGGGTTTCAACGCGATCAGCCGGCTGCGCGTCTTCTGTGTCCATCCTGGCCGGCTCGACGTAGACCCTTGGCAAACATGGTTCAACCGGCTGCACCATCTCCTCGTTGCGTACAAACCGGTCGATCATCACCGCCGCTCGCTTACCGGCGGCGATTGCTTCAACCACCGTATTGGGACCAGTGACGACATCGCCGGCAGCAAATACTCCCGGCCGATTAGTAAGAAGGGTGGTTCGATCAGCTTTCACCGTGTTCCACCTAGTCGTCTCAATGCGGCTTAGACGGGCAGGACCAATAGCGTCGATCCCCGAGTCCTCGCCGATAGCCACAACCAGAGTGTCAAGCTCAACGATACGCTCGGTGCCGCTTATTGGAACCGGTCGTCGCCGACCGCTGGAGTCGACATCGCCCAACTCGTTTCGGACACATTCGAGACCGGATAAGTGTCCATCTTCGGCGATGACTTTGGTAGGAGTAACCAAGGTCTCGATCTTGATCCCTTCCTGATCCGCAGCTTCAATCTCTTCGGCAAAGGCAGGCATCTCTTCGCGTGTTCGACGGTATAGGATGGTGACACTGTCGACGTTTTTCTGGCGCAACGCCATCCGAGCAGCATCAATGGCGGAGTTACCACCGCCGATAACACCAACCCGACCTCGAGCCAGATGCTCACCTCTCATGTTCAAGGCCTTGAGAAATTCAATTGACGGATAGACACCGTCCGCATCTTCGTTCTCAAGACTGAGCGGCTTACTCTTGTGTGCGCCCAAGGCCAGCAGGACCGCCTTGTAACCGTCCTCAAACAAGCCGTCCACCGTAATGTCACGACCCAGCGCGGTGTTGCATTTGAGGGTGATGTTTTCATCCAATAGGGCGTTTATCTCATTCCTGATGATCTCATGCGGCAGACGATAGGTCGGAATCGCGCAGTAAAGCATCCCGCCCGGCTCCGGTTCGACTTCAAAGATAGTCACTTTGTAACCCTGCAGGGAGAGATAATGGGCGGTGGTTATGCCAGCGGGACCTGCGCCGATTACCGCTATCTGGGGAGGCTCGCCATCGGTCCACGCCACTCTTTGCGGTTTGTATAGCGAAGGATCGACGCGGTCGGTAATGAAGCGCTTGAGCGCCCGAATAGCTATGGCGTCGCCGCCACTCGTACCGGCGCGACATCTTTCTTCGCAGGGGTGATGGCAAACCCGGCCGCACACGGACGGGAAAGGGTTCGCGTCGCGGATGACGGTGTAAGCTTCATCGTATTCGCCGCGCGCAATGTGGGCCACGTAGCGCCAGGCCTCGGTGCCGAGCGGACAGGCGGACTGGCAGGGAGCACCCACCAATTCCTTGCAGACGAAGGCGTCGCATCTTTTGTCCCTGATGTGTCGCTCGTACTCTTCCCGAAAATACCGCAGGGTGCTGAGAACCGGGTTGGACGCCGTCTGTCCCAGACCGCACATGGTGGTATCTTTCACGACATGCGCCAACTCCTCAAGCAAGTCGAGATCCTCAAAGGTCGCTTTGCCTTTGCAAATGTCGTCGAGGATTTCGTGCATGCGCTGCGTGCCCTTCCGACAGGTGAAACACTTGCCACACGACTCGTCTTTGAGGAAGGACATGAAATACTTGGCGAAGTCAACCATGCAGGTGTTGTCATCTACGACAATCATGCCGCCGGAGCCCATCATCGATCCAACCTTGGCAAGGCTTTCGTAATCAATGGAGATATCGAACATATTGGCGGGGATGCAGCCACCGGATGGTCCGCCTGTCTGCACCGCCTTGATCTTCGCATTGCCGACCGGGCCGCCGCCGATGTCGTATACTACCTCGCTGAGTTTCATACCCAACGGGACTTCGACAAGACCGGTGTTTTTGATTTTCCCTACCAAAGAGAAAATCTTTGTTCCGGTATTACCCGGCACCCCCACTTTGGCGTATGCTTCGGCGCCGTGGTCGACGATCACGTGGATGTTGGCCAGTGTTTCCACGTTGTTGATGCAAGTGGGACACCCCCAGAGACCCTTCTCGATAGGGTATGGCGGTCGCTGACGGGGTTCTCCTATGAATCCTTCTATGGATCTGATCAGTGCCGTCTCCTCACCGCAAACAAAAGCGCCGGCGCCGCGGACGATCTCGATATCAAAATCAATACTGGTACCGAGGATATTCTTTCCCAGGAGACCGGCATCGCGCGCCTGACGCAGGGCGATCAGAGTGTGCTTGATAGCCAACGGGTACTCGCTGCGTACGTATACTATGCCCTCGGTAGCGCCGATAGCAATACCGGCAATAAGCATTCCTTCGATAATGGCATGCGGGTTACCCTCAAGGAGACTGCGATCCATGTAAGCGCCGGGGTCGCCTTCGTCGGCGTTGCAGATAATGTATTTCTGTCCCCGGCCGTTGCCGGAAGCTCTCGCCAGTTCCCATTTCTTGCCGGTCGGGAAGCCCGCTCCGCCCCGGCCCCTTATGCCGGCCTTCTGAACCTCTCGGATGATCCACTCCGGATCGGGATTGGACAAAACTTTCTCCGCCGCCGCATATCCACCCAGTTCGATGTAGTTGAGAATTCTTATTGGATCCAGGTTCTGGTTATAGCCGAGAATAGTGCGCGTTTGCTTTTTGAAGAACGGGATGTCCAATTGGTCGTGATAATGTTTTTCTGTACGCGGTTCCTTGTAAATCAACCCTTCATCTACGTAACCGCCCACAGCGGCCTCGATAACTCTCGGGACATCTTCCATCTTGAGTCTGGGATATAAATGACGGCCGGGTTCAACCAGGATGAACGGGTCCATCTCACAGAAACCCTGGCAACCGGTAATCCTGAGCGCGACTTTCTCCTGCATGCTTCGGTTAAGAACATATCGTTTGATGACCCTGATGACATCGTTGGCGCCGCTTGCCTGCCCTCCTGTCCCGGCGCATACCACCAGCGTCGGCCGATCATATACAACGTCCTTTTCTGCAAGAACCCGGCGGCGGAAGTCGCCGAGTCCCTCTACTGACGCAAGCTTTCTCATTTATCGATCTCTCCTCATACCTCGTGACGGATTGGGTCCAAGCGTTATTCCGATGCGGCGCCACCCAGATCCAACAAGTGGCCCTTACAGCCACGACGAGAGCAAATCTGGACCACACCACCACCGCGGACGATCATCGGCACCATTGGCGCGCCGCACTCACCACATTTGGCGCCACCGATCAGTTCAGCGTGGCAATGAGGGCAAAACACGTTAACGATGGTGTCGGTGGGTATATCATACTCCGAGGACACTTCGTAGCTTCCATACAGACTCGACAGGCAGAACCAACCATGCTTGTTGCCGAAAGACACCGTTATGCGAATGGACGGGTGGCCGTCAATCACGTTCCGCGGGTCCAACAGGCTGTGGTTGCACCGAGCGCAACTGACCTCAAGCGGAAACACGCGCTGATCAGTATCGATTTCAACCCGATCCAGACCGATGCGTACCTTATCAAGTATCTCCTTGACCATCGAGATTTTCATTTTGGAGAAGTAGTGCCCGTCGGCAACAACCACCGGACCAAGGGCACAGGCCCCCAGACAGTTGACTGTTTCCAGTGTGAACTCATTGTCTGAAGTTGTCTCACCGCCTTTGATTCCCAACTGCCGTTCGATCTCCTCCGCAATGGCCGGTCCACCCCGAACGTGGCAGGCCGTCCCCAGACAAACAGAGATGAGATGCTTTCCTCGGGGTTTGAGACTGAACGCTCGGTAGAAGGTCGCCACACCGTATATGTCGATGAGTGAGCGACCGGTCTCTTCTGCAACGGCTCGCAGAGCGTCCTCGGGCAGATAACTGTACTTGGCCTGTATCTCCTCCAGAATAGAGATAAGCCCTCCCTTACTGGAGCCGACCTTTTCTACAATCGTCGAAATTTCCTCAGATGCCATTTCTCCCTTTCATCAGCAGGCGCTATTTGTATTCCTCACAATGCCAGACACCACCTTCCGGCTTGGGAAGTTTGCAGGTATCACGGTCTTCACAATTCACACACAGGCCTTTGAATTCAGTGGACTTCGCGGTTCCCAGTGTCGTCGCTATAGTAGCCATACTTTTGCCGTTGCCGCCATTTGGACGCGCATAACCGTCGAACATCTCGCAGAATGTCGCATCTGTCCCGCGACGTTTCCGGTAGACACAGTCCGCGGCATTATTGCACGTTGCACAAAGTCCGACAAACTTAGAAGAACTTGACATTACGAATTTCTCCTTCGGCCCGGCTTCTTTCACTCTTACGTCCGGCATTCTTGCTACCTCCTTTGACTGCAGATACTCTCGTTCATCGCAATCCTGACACAAAGAACATGTGGTCCGTGCTTCTTCCTGTCAGTCTGTTTAGAAGCTGTTGACGTCTGCTCATCCTCAAGAATTCCAACCTGTCTTTATCTCCTACAGGTGGTGCCGAATGCGTCGACCCTGGCACTCACACTCGGCATCATCAGCAACCGGTGTGCCGATGTAAGCGTTGCGAGTTTGAGCGACTAAGGTGAGCGAGTGAGATGGGCAGCCCCGGAGACTATCTCATTGTATTGCAATGCGATGCGATGGGGAGTTTAGTTGGAGGAAATCGCCGGACAGGACGATTGCGTCTCAATCTTCTCTATAACAAGTAGCCATAAACGGGGAGATACGAACCACCGGGGAGAAATTCCCCGGTGGAACCGTTCGGATTCAGAAGGGTTTATTGTCTTTCAGCTTTTCTCTGAGGGTTTTGCGGTCGATGCCAAGTATCTCGGCCGCTCGCGTTTTGTTGCCGTTAACAGCGGCCAGTACGTTGCGGATGTGCTCTTTTTCCACTTCGTTAAGGGAGCGATGCAAACCGGTGTGCCGCAAGGCGGAGAAACGCATCAACTCCGGCAGGTCGGACGCTGCGATAACTTCGGCGTCGGTCATCACCACCAGTCTCTGGACGACGTTTTCCAATTCCCTTACATTGCCGGGCCAGTAGTAGCCCTTCAGGGTTCTCAGGGCGTCATCGGAAAACCTGACCGGCGGTTTGTCCAATTCTTTAGCGAATTTCGCAGCGAAATCGTGAGCCAGGAGCAGGATGTCGTCCCCTCGCTCGCGCAGGGGGGGAACATCAACGGTGATGACACTGAGGCGGAAATAGAGGTCCTCACGAAAAAGCTCTTTGTCCATTAAGCTGCGGAGATCCTTATTGGTAGCGGCCAGGATGCGCGCGTCGACCTTTCGCGAACGAGCATCGCCGACCATGCAGACTTCCTTCTCCTGCAGCACCCTGAGAAGCTTGACCTGCATAGCGAGACTGGTTTCGCTGATTTCATCGAGAAAGATGGTGCCACCGTCGGCGGTCTGAAAAAAGCCGGCGCGGGTTTCAGTGGCTCCCGTGAAAGCGCCCTTCACATGCCCGAACAGTTCGCTTTCCAGCAAACCTTCAGGGATGCCGCCGCAATTAACCGGAACAAATGGAGCCGAGGCGCGCGCACTACTATAGTGAATAGCTCGCGCTACAAGTTCTTTTCCGGTTCCGCTTTCACCTGTTATGAGAACAGTCGCGGGTGTTTTGGCCGCCTTGCTGATAGCGCTGAATACCTTGCGCACCACCCCTGACTCGCCCAGGATACCGTACGACTCCGAACTCTCTTTGTCAGCCCCGACCCAAGCCACCCGCCGGGCATGGAGTTTCTCCAGAGCGCGCTCCACCGCGCTGAAAAGCTCCTCGTCAGTGAATGGTTTGGCCAGGTAATCCTCGGCCCCATACTTGACCGCCTCAACCGCTCCGCCGATCGAGGCATAACCGGTAATCATCATAACCTCAATGTCCATGAGGTTCTCGCGGACATGTCTGACCAGATCAAGGCCGTTGACCTGAGGCATTTTGTAGTCCGTTATGATGAGATCAACAGCCACCGTGTCGAGAACCTGGAGCGCTTCGTTCACTCCGGGCGCCGTGTACACCTGGTAACCTTGTGAGGCCAGGTTTCTTTGGAGTACTTCCAGTGTCTCCAAGGCATCATCCACAACCAGAATACGATGCTTCGTCCTGGGCTTAGCCATCACTTTCTTCTCCCTTGTTCGCCGATGCGTCCACAGGTAGCCGCACGGTGAACTTTGTGCTCCGACCCAATTCGCTTTCGACGTCAATGGTTCCGCTGTGAGAAGTAACTATGCCATGAACAACGGACAGACCCAATCCCGTTCCCTGGTCAATGTCCTTTGTGGTGAAAAAGGGATTGAATATCTTCTCCATCACCTTCTTGCTCATGCCGATGCCGGTGTCCCCAACAACCAGCAGCACATGACCATCATCATGGCTGGTGCTGATTGTAAGGCGACCACCTTCCGGCATTGCTTGAATCGAATTGACAACGAGGTTAGTCAACACCTGAAGCAACTGGGCGCGATCGGCAGTAATCAACGGCAGATCTTCGGAGAGATTGTACAACATGTCGATGCCCCCACTGGCACATCTGGACTCCAGAAAGCGCAGTTCGTCTTTAACCAGAGAATTGAGATCTATACGGGTTTTCTCCGGAGTTGTCTCTCTGGCAAAAACCAAAAGTTTTGCTATTACCTCGCGAGCATGTAAAGCCGATGCAATAATCTTTTCGATATCCTGGCGGGATTGGTCGGACAAACTCTGATCCTTGGTTACCAGTTGGGCAAAACCCAGAATACCGGCCAGAGGTTCGTTCAACTCATGGGCCAGTCCGGCTCCAAGCTGGCCGATCGTTGCCAGTCGGTCGGAATGCCGCAACTGCTCCTGTAGCCTCAATTTGTCTTCTTCGGCCCGGCGCTGTTCAACTATGATCGAGATATCATGGGCGACAGCGTCAATTAGGTTGCGCTCTTCATTCAGGAACGGCCCTTCGTCGAGCTGCGGTTTCTCCCAGGCATAGCCAACCTCGACAAGACCGCGCCTTTCTCCGTCCACTATGATATCGGCATTCATACTCTGAACCGGTTTCATGGAACCACCGGTCAAAAAGGTGCTATCATCCAGAACAATCCTGGCCGAGGCGACATCAGGATAAAGCCAGGCCGGTGGAAGCAACTCCACTGCATCTTGTAACAGTTCCTCCAGAGAAATCCCCGGTCGCCCGACCAGCTTGGCGATACCGTAAAGACAGGTCAACTCCTTGACCCGCTCGCGCAACGCCACTTGCAGTCGCCGATGACTCAGGGCCAGTCCAATAGCCTGAGTCAGACGTTCATAAGATTCGATCTCCCGCCGCCTGAAGAAGTCCTCTGCCTTTGATGCTAACTGTACCAGGCCGACATATTCCCGACCCGCCTCGAAATGCATCAAAGCGACAGAAGTGCAATCCTCGTCAATTCGTATCCCCAACCCTTTGTTCGTACTTACCTGGCGCAAACCGGCAATCGGAACGGAGTTGATGTTGCCCGTCCACATGCTGCCGTGGTCGGTAAACCATGGCTCCGATGGATCTATACGTCGATCCAATATGTCACGACACAACTGCTCCAGAGAGTCGTTATCTCCTGAACTCCAAAGGAGCTCCGTACCGCCATCCTGAAAACCAGGTGTCCCCTCAAAGCGGAAGGGCAGGCTTGTATCGGAAGTGAGTTCAGATCGGTAGCGTCGGTCGTGATCCCTGAGAACTAACCTCACGGCGTCGCAACCGACATGATCAATCAGCATTTGAGATACTTCCTTGAGGAACTGTGCTCGAGGCACACCACTGCTGGCGCATTCTAACATGCGTTTTGACAGCGCCTGGAT
>JAUWMW010000240.1 GCA_030612965.1 bacterium | reverse complement strand
ATTTCAGGCTGGGGGGGCGTACGGATTGAAGATGACGTAGTCGTAACCAGAACCGGCCATCGAGTGCTGAACCAGGCTCCAAAAAACTTGTTGGAACTGTAGAAGCCCTGGCTTATACTTTTTTGATTGGATGAAATCAATAGAATTGCGGCCACGATAGTACCTTCGGGAAAACATGGTCGCTGAGGTATTGGATGAACACAAGTTATATCAAGAAGCTGATTAAACTGGTCGAGGATTCGAAGATAGAATCGCTTGAGGTCTCCAGTTGGGGCCGTCGGATAAGGATCGTGCAGAAGTTGAACCCGTCGAACAACGGTCACAGCGGCCAGACAGCGGTCCTCAGCGCTGCGGCTCCGGCCGCCGCACCCCCGCCGGTCGCAAGCGCAGCGGTAGCGCCACCGGCGGCGACCGCAGCGCCACCCCCAACTCAAGCCGCCCCGGTGGAAGACACCGGCAAGTATGTCGAAATCACCTCCCCGATGGTGGGCACCTTCTACGCCGCACCGGCCCCTGACGCTTCGTCCTATGTCTCCATGAACGAAAAGATCAGCGTCGGACAGGTAGTCTGCATTGTCGAGGCTATGAAACTGATGAACGAAATCGAATCCGAGGTCTCCGGACGGGTGCTAAAGATACTGGTCGAGAACGCTCAACCGGTCGAGTTCGGGCAGGCGATATTCTTGATCGACCCCGATTGAACCGGGCTCCAAGTTGGAAGGGACTCCAGATGAATCTCAAGCAAATGCTGGTCGAGATGCTCAACCGTAACGCGTCCGACCTTCACATTCGAGTCGGTAACCGACCGCACATCCGGGTCAACGGTCAACTGGAACAGATTGCCACCGATCCGGTGACGATCGATTTGATGGATCAGATCGTTGCGCAGGTTCTGAACGAGAAGCAACTGGAGCGTTTCAACCGCAAGCGGGAGATGGATCTGGCGCTATCGGTAGCCAAGCTCGGCCGCTTTCGTATCAATTTGTTCCGGCAGCGCGGCACCTCCGGCGTGGCTATCCGCGCCGTCAACACCCAGGTGCCGGGATTCGAAGAACTCAATCTGCCGCCGGTAATCAAGAAACTGGCTGGAGACAATCGTGGTCTGATCGTCATCACGGGCACTACCGGCTCCGGCAAATCAACTACCCTGGCGGCGATGATCGAAGAGATGAACTCCACTCGCGGTTGCAGCATCCTGACCGTAGAAGACCCGATTGAGTACATCTACCGCGACAAAAAGTCGATCATTGCGCAGCGTGAAGTGGGCGGGGACACCGACACCTTCGCCTCGGCGTTGAGGCATGCTTTCCGACAGGACCCGGACGTAATCCTGGTCGGTGAGGTGCGAGACCTGGAAACAATGTCGATCGCCCTGACGGCCGCCGACACCGGTCATCTGGTGCTGACGACCTTGCATACCTTGAACGTAATCGAGACGATCTCGCGGATCATTTCATTTTTCCCGCCGCACCAGCATCAGCAGATCAGGTTGCTTCTTGGCGGCACCCTAAAGGCCATCGTCTGCCAGCGTCTGCTGTCTCGTTCCGACATGCCGGGTCGTGTGCCGGCTCTGGAAATCCTGATCAACTCAGGCGCTATCCGGGAGTGCATTATGGACCCGGAGAAGACCGTCGACATTTCCGAGTTGATGGAGCAGGGCAACGTGCAATACGGAATGCAGACCTTCGACCAAGGCATCATGAAGCTCTACAAACAGGGGTTGATATCCTTTGAGGAGGCAATGGGTCAGGCGACCAACCCGGATGACTTTGATCTGAGAGTCAGGGGTATCACCGGAACCGCCGATCGCTGGGGCGATGGTGAAAACGGTGAAAGCGAAGCCTCGACATCGACCGAGACCGACAGCGGTTTCACCCAGTATTGACAGGGTCAAGCCCTGTTTCTCGCGCTTCGCGCGGCGGCAGCATCTCAGGAAACTGCCTTACCAGAGCAATCTTGTGGCGATCGAGTCTTCAGATCCGGTGGCGTCTCTTACTGAATTTCCGTGGCATATCAGTATTGTAGGTCAGTTCCTTGGAACCTGACGCCGGGCGTCAGGCAGAATCGGCTGTGAAAACTGATTGCCGTTGCTGTCGACGCCAGACCGGCGGCGCCAGTTGACCTCCCTTTACTGCCCTTCTTAAGAACAACAAACCGACAGCCAGACAGAGTCCAACCGCCGGCCAGGATGCTTCGACACCGAAAGCACCACCGGTCAGCTACTCCGGGCCGCTGACAATCGGTGTGATGATGCCGTGCGAGGTGGTTCCGGAGACGGAGAGACCGAAAACGGTCGACTGTACGTAATTCCACGCCAGGTGCAGACCGAAGATCAGCCAGACGCGCCGAGTTACCATAAACGCGGCGGCCAGGAGGACACCGGCTTCCACCATGATGGCGACCGAGCTGAAAATCGAAGCATTGGGGTTGCCAAAGTGCAAGGCGCCAAACAGGACCGCCTGCACGACCAGTGCAATCCAACTGCCCAGTGCTTCCTCGGTCAGTTTGAAAACGATGAGGCGGAACACCAGTTCCTCGATGAAGGCGCCGAAGCCGAGGCGAAGGAAGGCGGCCACCAATAGTGACAAATCGAAGTTGTACTCATCGATTCGGTAGCAACCGGCTATCGCCAGCCCGGCAACGATCACAATCATCAGGCCGGCGCCGATCGCGAGGCCTTTGCCGAACTCAGCAGGACTGCCCTTGAGCGTCATCTCAAGTGCCTTGCGTTTCTCGATCAAGCGAGCGTAGAAACAGTAAGCGAGATACATGAAAACACCGGCGCACGCTGCAACCAGCGACCTCGTCAGGGGAGTTGATGTCTCCAGACCTGGATCGAGCGCCATCATGGCCAGGTTCACCGGCGCAAGAAAAGCCAGGACGAGGACGAACCTCGTCAGGGGAAACTGAATAATGCGTCCCAGAATGGTTTGCGGTTTCACTTTTGTGAAGAGTTGTTCGGTCGTTATGGTCATGGCGTCGTCGTGTTTTCGCGTTATTCCATCAGACAGGTCAAGAAACGAAATGTTGCCGAGCTAAGCAAGCCGACTATCTTCAGGGAATTGTGGTTCAGGCTGCTTGTACCTCCACGTTCAACAAGGGCGCTGTGTACCTTTGCGTACACCATAAGCGCTGCACGCAGGGGCCAACCCAAATCCCAACCGGCTATAGTGCAACGAGTTGGTCTCAGGCAACAGTATTGGCACGGTTTCTGTTAGAATATCAGCCAGAACAGAAGACATGAATCTGACAGAGAAAGGAGAGACAGACGTGTTACGGAGATTGTTTTCAATCACGATGCTTGCGGCCCTGTTGCTGTGGGCGGTAGGCTGCTCGGAAAATTCGACGGGGACGGAAGACGTCACTGAGAATTTGAATCTTAACGACCCGACCGGCGGCTACCTGGCGACTTCTGAATCGCCCGGATTCGGTGATTCTGATTTACTGGCCGAGGCCAACGACAACGATGAGTACGATGATCCGATGCTAAGCTCTCTTGGCGCCGACACTCTGGACGAGTGCCTGGACGGCCGTTACCATTTCAGGGTGGTCTGGGGACAGTTGCGCTATGATTCCACCGTCACTGAGGTTACTGACTGGACCGGCTCGCTGACTGTTTCGCGCGGTGCTATGATCATCAGGAGGGTGATCAAGTTCGAACCGGGTCAGGATGCTATCCTTCCCCGCACCGACCGTACTCTGGTGGAGTGGGAATCGTTCACTACCGTGCATCATGACGGCCTTGCGGTTGACATCTTCATTCCGCCCGACACGGCGATAAGTTCTGAGGCTGTAACCGTTGCCTTTGAGACCGGACC
>JAUWMW010000136.1 GCA_030612965.1 bacterium | reverse complement strand
TCTGTCCTCCCAGGCGCCTGCATCTTCACCGAAATAATACACGGCCATCTCCGCCGAGACGCTGTCGTCCTCCAACGGACCATACTTGTAGAAAGCTTGTTTCTCGCCCGACTTACCCAAGTCCTGCCACTGCGAAGCCGGGTTGAAGGTGACGCCGGCGATATTGACCGGGGTTCCGTTGAGGTCGAACGGAATGTTGGACGGTTTGTATTCGATATCGATAGTATTGGTATCCCGCGAAGCACTCCCTGGAACAGCGCTGTCCGGTGCTGTCACCACGGGTGGTTGATTCTTGTTCGCATCAGGCTTCTCGGCTGTTTTTTCCGATGAACATGCAATCAGCAGCAACACTGGGATGAGCAGGGCTGTAGCTACCAGTCGAATCAGTCTCTCGATGTTTGTCATATCACCTTCCAAGTTCTGATATCCTCTTTGTTTCCGCAAAAAAACACGCGTAGCGTGAAGTTATCGCATTAGGCAATTATACGGCAAGACGCTCAAACCGACAACCATTTTTGCTATTCGTCCAATCTGAGGTACGGCACGGCGTTGATCGCCAATTCGCCCGGACCCTCGTCTTGATATCGATAGAATCCTGCAGCGGCGATCATGGCGGCGTTGTCGGTACATAGTTCCTCCGAGGGGTAGAACAATCGGCGTTTGATCGCACTCAGCCGTTCGGCCAGCAGTACCCGCAGACGACTGTTGGCTGCCACCCCACCCGATATGCTTACGTCGTGCAGATCGCGTTCGAGAGCCGCGCGCACTGTTTTCTCGACGACTACCGACACGGCGGCCTCTTGAAAAGAAGCGGCGATATCGGCCTTATGGCGTTCGAACTCCTCCTCTGAGAGCTTAGCCAGGAACAGCGCCACCGCCGTCTTGAGCCCGGAGTAGGAGAACTGGTAGCTCTCCTTGAGAAGGGCGCGCGGAAACCGATGGTACTTCGGATCACCTTGCTGAGCCAACTGGTCAAGCCGAGCCCCGCCGGGATAGCCGAGACCCATGAGTTTGGCTACTTTGTCAAACGCCTCACCAAGGGCATCGTCTCTGGTGGCGCCGAGGATCTCATAGGAACCAAAGCGCCGAACTTCGACGAGCATCGTGTGGCCACCGGATACTATCAGAGTCAGATGGTTTGCCTGAAGGTCGGGATGTTCCAGCAGGTTGGCAGCAATGTGCCCCTCGACATGATGTACTCCGATGAAATGCTTGTCAGCGGCAAAAGCCAAACCTTTGGCGAAGGTCAACCCTACCAGCAGGGGACCGATCAGCCCCGGCCCCATGGTAGCAGCGATGAGATCGACATCATCCAGCGACACCCCGGCCTCAGTCAGAGCCTGACGGTATACCGGCACAATCTTACGCAGGTGAACCCGGCCGGCCACCTCCGGCACGACACCGCCGAATTTGCTGTGATCGGTTTGGGAGTGAATCACGTTGGCCAGGATCTGCCGGCCGTCGAGGACCAGAGCCACCGAGCTTTCGTCACAGGATGTTTCTATGCCGAGGGTGAGCATGGCTACAATCGGTCTATGGCAACGGAGTCGACCGAAACAGATTTCACCCTGAACGTTGTGGGGCAGTCCACCTTCAAGGCCGCTCGTCCGGAACTATCCAGCTTAGTGTAGTCCGCCGAAACCACGAGAGCGGAAGCATCGAGTTTATCGATTTCCTCGGGCGGACCGGTCAGGACGACTGTGACTAGTCGCGGTCGAATGACCGTCCGGAGGTCTACCGGGGCGTTATACAACACGACCGGAACATTATCGAAAACTCGGGTTCGCACCGGCACCACCTGAACCTTGAGCGTAACTGAATCCGGGTCGAGCGTTATCCCATGACCGACCGGCGCGGTCAGCGGCAAAGTGATTTCAAGGCTGTTGCGCAGTCCGGTTATCTTCTTATGTTCGGTAAAGATAGTGCCGAAGCCTCCCAGAAGTGAGCGCGGTCCGGATACTCTCACCTGGGCCGGCTCCGGCCGGGAAATCGAGGCAACCGCGAAACCATCATCGGCAACTGCCGCCAGGTCGGGCTCCACGGGCAGGGTCACCTCCGAGGTGCGATCAACGTACAATTCCAACCCAACAGGCGTGACTATTTCATCCAGCGAGATCAGGTTGTTTCCTCCAATCAACGAGGTGTTAGCCGGTGAGAGTGTCAGTTGATGTCGTCCCGGAGCGAACTGTGTAGCGTTGATGCGCAGACCTTTCTCCCGCCATCTGGATCGCATCAGTTGCTTGCCGCTGGCCGACACGACCACCTGCAATGAATCAACGGGATACCGGACCAGTGACAGGTCCGTCTCGAGGTTGATACTGGTAACCGGCAACAGCACTTCGTAGACATATGTTTTCTCTGTTGCCACGTGAAACCAAAGCAGCAAACCCAGAAGGAGAGCTACAATCTTGAGTGACAGATTATCAAACAACGAAGCCACAACAGTCCCATTGATCCTATCGGCCGGAATTCGTCCGGTCGGGTGTAAGTATTTTAATGAATCGGCGGGCTTCAAACAACAACTATTGCAGAGGCGCGCTGCCTTCTGTTAGTCAACTCTCGAGGGGTTATTCCACCAAAATCGTGTCAGGCCCTCATCGCTGCCGATCCAAACATAGTCACCATCGAGCAGCAAGTCGTACAAGTAGTCGGAGGGGAGACCATCCAGGGTGGTAAACTGACGCATCTTGAGGCGATCATCGGTATAGTAGATCAGCGTCAGACCATCGGAGGAGGCGGCTGCAACGATCGTCTCATTGATAGCCAGCACCACCACCGGTGAGCGCCGCCGTTCCGTCTGATGGAGCAACTGTACTTCGCCGCTGAGACCATCGGCCCACACTACGCCGTCGGGTGCAGCAAACACTATCTGCTGCTGCCACGAGGCGATACTGTAGACGTCTCCCGTCAGCGCGCGATCGGGATCGACAAACTGTTGCCATCGTCCGCTCCTTAGATGCAGTCGAAAAGTGCCCTCCGAAGTCGCTACCCACAAGAGTGAATCGATATGCTTCAGGTCGTAGACGGCCGCTAGGTTGAACCAACCGGGCAGAACGTACGAGACGGAGTCACCCGAGACCGGCGCCAGGGCGAGACCTTCTTCAGTACCGACAAAGAGAGAGTCGCCCACCAGTTCCAGGGAGTAGATATTGTCGTGCGGCAAACCATTAAAAGTCGACAAGCGACGTGTCACCCGCTCGCTGGTTCGATCCAGGTAGAGCAAGCCCTCAGTCGTTCCGAGAAAGAGGGTTCGTTCATTGACGGCCAGACAGTTGACGTCAACCACTGGAAAGTCATTGAACAAACCGGGTTCAACATAGCTAAAGGCATTGTTGTCACGATCAAAAACAGTGACGCCGGTTCGCGAAGCATCAATGGCCGCCCCTGCCATCCAGAGCCGACCATCGTACTCGTAGATGGTATTGACGTGCTTCTGGATCAATCCGAACGGCATCAGTTCAATCATGTTGGAAGTGGTTGCGGCATTGGCGGCGCCGTAACCCCAGGTGCCTAACCACAGGTTGCCCTCACCGTCGTCGAGCATATCGGTAATCGAAAAGTATCGACCATCGGGGTCTATCAACCGACCGTCACCCGGATAATGAAATCCCGGCGGCATGAACATCGTTACCGGCAGCTTGACGTGTACGGAACTGTTGTCGATCATCGGCAACTCAGTCAGGGAATACCAACGATCAAAGAGAGAATCAAATTCATACAGTCCCATCGGCGTCTCGGCGTAGAGCCGTGTATCGAATTCATCTACGAATACTTGCAGGACCTGTTCACTGCCGAGCCCTTCACCACCGGTAAGAGGGTCTTCCCACCGCAGCGTCATTTTGTTGAAACGCGTGATCCCTTCGGTGGTCGCAAAGTAGACATGTTTGAAAGAGCTACTGATAGAGTTGATATGGTTGAAGTCAGCGTAAGTGACCATCTGATCCTTCAGGATGTCCGACGTCGTCGTGGCGCTAAGCGCCAGAAGGATCAGGCACCATCGAATGCCGGCGCAACGCTTCCGTTCAATCATACCGAGTCACCCGTCAGGCTGTCCAGCACGGCCGCACACAGCAGGGCAGTGCCATAAACCAGTGCTCTCTCATCGACTTTGAACTTTGACGAATGCCAGGGATGGATGGCTCCGATCTTAGGGTTACGACACCCCAGACGGAACATGGCTCCCGGCGCCAGTTGCAGATAGCGGGCGAAATCTTCACCTCCGAGCACCAACGGCGTCTGGACGATTTTTCCCCGTCCAAATAGTGATGAGAAATTCCTCCGGAGAATCTCATTGGCTACCGGGTGATTGTCAAGCACCGGGTAGCCCGGGAAAAATGTCACTTCCGCCCTTGCTCCGCGCGCCCGACAGATCGCCTTGGCCGTGCGCTTGATGCGCTTCGGCAACTCCCGCATCACCCTGTCCGAAAGCGCTCGCGCCGTGCCCTTGAGTTTGACGGATTCAGCGATAACATTGCGCGCTCCCCCGCCCTCAATCCGACCGATGGTAATCGCCACCGGTGAAATCGGATCGATCTCACGCGCCACGATCGTCTGCAAAGCCTGGATGAGTTCACCAGCTGTCACTATTGCATCGACTGCATCGTGCGGTCGCGCGGCGTGCCCACCCCGACCCTGTATGACGATATCGAAATCGATCACCGAGGCCATAGTGACACCATCGCGAAGTCCGATCTTACCGGTCGGCACGGACGGATCGACGTGCAAACCGAAAATCATCGAAACCCCGTCCATGGCGCCGTTCTCGATTAACGGGAGAGCGCCGCCCGGCGGACTTTCCTCAGCCGGTTGAAATATGAACCGGACCGTCCCTGGGATATTCTCCCGCATCTCGGAGAGTACTGCCGCCGCGCCAAGAACCACCGCCATGTGCATGTCATGACCGCAGGCATGCATACAGCCTTCGACCTTCGAGCGATAACGCAAGCCGGTACGTTCGGTAATCGGCAGCGCGTCGATATCGGTGCGCATCGCCACCGTCGGTCCTGCCTGACCGCCTTTGAGTTGGGCCAGCAGACCGGTATCCATCTTAAGTGGTATCAACTCAAGCCCGAGAGAACGCACTGTTTTTTTCAAGTAGGCTGTGGTCTTGAACTCGCCAAAGGAGAGTTCAGGATGCTGATGGAGATACCGTCTCCAGACTACCTGTTTACGGTACCAGCGCCGGGCGGTTCGGAAAATGTCGTTGTGAATAGCTTCCATGCTGGATTCCGGTCCTTACGGCTATACCGTCTTGCCATCAGGAGTTGTCTCACTGAATACGCATCCGAAAGAAACCCTGGTGCGTGTAATCCTCTCCAAGTTGCTCGATATCCGTCACGGTCACCCAGGGCCGATCGCGGTCCTCAGTGAGCAGCGGAATATGGAAATCGCATGCCTCTTCACAGCCGCAGGCAACTACGTAGCGCCGGTCGCCATTCTTGTTAAGGAGCTTCAGAAGCACTATATGCACACGACCACGGCGACCGGTTTCATCGTGAGCTATGAACAAGTCACCCGGCGCCAGGTCCTCCGGCGTTATGGAATCGCAATTCGCTGCCAGGCTCTTATAGCTCGTCTGGCCTATGCAGAAAAGCATGAAGCGATAGTACTCACGAGGGGTCGGCTGACGTTTCTCGGACGGTTGGAAAAACGGTTCCATACGATTGTTGAAGCGCAGATCGCCACTGAGGAAATCCTCGTAGCGCAGGGTGTCGCCTGCTTTCGGCAAAATCCTGAATTCGGATTCGCGGTGACGATAATAGAGCCACTCGGCCAGAATTCGCAACGGGATTGTCTGAGCGGAAAAGCGCCCACCCTTCCACGGCAGATGTACGGCTCGGGAAATCTCGTCACGTTCGTACATCTTTCCGCCCTTCCAGTGCCCGACCGGCTTCCACCGATGCCACAGAGGGAAATGGGACACCCAATTCTGGAATGGCGTCAACTCAGATGAATCCGGACGATAGAACCCTTCCGGGTACACAAACTCGGTCTCAAAGGTATAAATCGTATCCTTCATGGTCACGAACGGATAATGCTCGTAGTACCATTTGAGAATCTCCGCGGTATCCTTGGGCTGCTGTGCCGCAGCCTGGCCGACTATTATCAAACAGGCTGCAAGGGCGCCAAGTAAACGAGTCATGCCTGGTTATCCTCCTTCAATTCACTCCACAGTCGGCTGGCGCGTCGGACGTGGGGGATCGTGATAGAGCCGCCTGCGACCATACCTATCGCCATCACGTCATCAAACTCCCGGTCGGTAATGTTCATCTCTCTCACCTAGATCGTGTGGTAGGTAACACAATCGTCACAGCGCAACACCACTGAGGCAACCAGCCCCAACAACTCTTTGGTCCCGGCATCAAGAGCACCGTCGCGACAGACGGCGGTGTCAATACCGAAGAACCTCTTGATATCGATGTTGTCTCCGGAAAGTACGATCTCATTCAACTTCTCACGCTCTTTCTTGAACTCTTCTACCGACTTAGCCATGCTTTTCTCCCGAATTTATCGGTGAATATAGTCCCACCG
>JAUWMW010000075.1 GCA_030612965.1 bacterium | reverse complement strand
GCACGCGCTTCCGGCGGCTTAAACTGCGTCGTCGCCATATAGAAGATCAACAGCAGAAAGGCAATATCCACCATCGGGGTCATGTCGATCCTGATGGAAACGCGTCGCTTGCCGGCCATGGATTAGATTCCTTCCTTGTCTTTGAGGATCTGCATTACCTCAAAGGTGGCTTCGTCGGTCGTATAGTTGAAGGCATCCACCTTGTTCACAAAGAAGTTGTAAAAGAAAATACCGAGGATACCGGAAAGAAGTCCACCGGCTGTGTTGACCAGCGCCTCGGAAATACCGACGGACAGCGCCTGGGCGTCGATGACGCCGCCTTCGACATTACCGGTGGCGGCGAAGGCACGGATCATACCAATGGTAGTACCCAGAAGCCCGACCATGGTAGCGATAGAGGCGATCGTCGACAGGGCGATCAGGTTGCGCTCCAACAGCGGACCTTCCAGCGCGTTGGCTTCTTCGATAGCCGACTGGGTCAACTGGATTCGCTTCTCACCTTCCATGCTTTCCCGAGCCTTAACTTCCTGATAACGCTCGATGCCAGCGCGCAGAACGTTGGCGGTGGTGCCGCGCTGCTTGTCACAGGCAGCCAGAGCGCCGTCGAAGTCGTCCTTCTGGATCAACTGGATGAGCTTCTTGAAGAAGACCTGCACCGAACTCTTGCCCTTGGCCACACCGTACAGCGAAAAATACCGCTCTACCACGAATACCATACACATGACAAAGATCATAATCAACAGAACGACCAAGGGACCACCCATATAGATGGAGTGCACGATCGGGTTTTCCGATGTCCTGAAGACGCCATACCACAGGCCGAAGCCGATTGCGAAAGCGATGATAGCGTTCAGAGTGACAAAGATTGTTTGTTTAACCACTTGTTCCTATCCTCCAAAAATACAAGAAAACTTAAATTTCAATACCTTTCGCGGCCAACATAATCGATGCGGCCAGCGTAATAAACACACCCCAGGACAGACTGCCAAGAAAGACCCCGATACCATAGCTGTCACCAAAGCTCGTGTACAGGCTCGACGTCCCCGGACCGTAATCGGCGCCAACAAAAGAGATAATCAGCGCAGCCACAAAAAGGACCAGTGGCAGCCAGTTCAGCTTCAGAATTGACTTCAACTTCAGCGCCTTCTGGTCGCTACTACCCTTGATTCCGTAAAGGCCGTACAACGTATACGCAGGCAGCAACAGGCACGATAAAGTCAAAACCAGAAACATCAGACCGGTGAGTATCACTACAAAACCGGACGAAAAAACATGCGAACCGACCGAGCCTAATAAAGCAAATGAGCCCAACCCGGTAAGCCGGGAATACTCTTTGTGAATCTTCTTCTTGGCCACGTATCCGTGGATGATCTCTTCCTTGGGCGCCTCAGAGTAATCATCCTCGACGACTTCCTGCTCGGCAGCAACGTCGCCTTCGGCCTCTGTGGTGGCGTCAACTATCGCCTCGGCCTCCCCCTCAAAGGCACCGACGGCGACACTGTCTGTCAGTAAACTATCCTCAACAGCGCCGGAATCTGCGACCACGGCGGCTTCCTCTGCTGGTTCCTCAACGATCTCGTTGTAAGCCGAGTACCACGGGAAAAACAGAGCTGCTACCATGAACAGACAAGCAACGGTCAGGACAACGCGGTCGGAAAGGGATACTCGCGCCTCAAGCAGTGTACAGTCGTCACGCAGCGCTCCGAGATCGCGATTTGTTCGCTTCTGCCGAACCCTATCCACCAGCTTGTCTTTCTCCGCATCAGACTTGAACAAATTCTTGATACGGCCAGGGAAGACATCAAAGCCGATATATCTAAACCGCTCCTTGTCACTGATACGCTTTGCCGTTGACACCTTTTTCTCTTCTTCAGCCATTCAGACTCCCGTTTGAATTTGCGATCATCTCGAGTTAGAACTCGAAACTCGTGTCGTCACGTCCCTTCTTGCAGGCCTGGTTGCCCGGCTCACACCTTAGACACTTCCCATACCATTTGTTGGCGTTCTGGAAATCATCGCTGGCGCCAGCCTTGTCCTTGGATCTTTGGACCGCTCTTAAATGATAGCACTGCGCGATATAGAGAATGAGATCAACATCAGCGCAGGCACCGTCGGCCGAAGCGACGCATCTCTGAGCGTCAAGCAGGTAAGTCAGCGCCTTGGTATAGTTCCTGGTGCAAAGACCACCGAAGTATGCGTACCCCAGTGACTTCTTGGCGTCACAATTATTAGGCTCAACTTCCAGAACCCGTTTGTAATACTTCACCCCGTTGGCACAATCGGCCATCTTATTGAGGTAGTTGTAGGCAACCAACTGAATGGTCTTGACTTCATCCGGCTTGAACGACAGATATCGCTCCAGATAGCCCAGCGCGATCTCACGGTAGTCCAGATTGGGATCGATCCCACTGTCCACCGGTTCGACCTCATCCTCTTCTTCGAGGCTCTCCTCCTCTTCACCACCGTCTCCCTGATCGGCAATGCTCAGCGCACAGTAACCGGCGTTCTTGTAGATACCGGCCTTGGTCGAATCGACGCCCATGTCGATACGCTTCTGATAATACTCAAGACCCCGAGCAAGCTGCTTATCATTGTGGTAAGAGACAGCAATGTTGTAAGTCAGCCGCTTCTGATTCGGGTTTTCCGCAAGTGACTTCTCGTAGTACTCTATGGCCTTCCTGAAGCTCCTGTCCTTGCGATAATAGTAGGCATCACCCAGATACTGGTACAGTTCTACATCCTTGACTCTGGTACCCTCGGCATTGTCTGCATTCTCCAACCACTCGAGGTGTTTATTGAGAATCTCAGCACACTTTACAAAATCCTGCACCCCCCAGAGTGCCTTACCATAATGGAAGTAGATATCGCGCGCTTCGTAGGGTATCGACAGTACGTCCTCAAAATACTTCACGGCCTCCTCGGAACCACCAACATTCACGTAGGCCATCGCCAACTCGAAGAAACCACGAACATGAGCCGAATCCGGTTTGGCCTGCGACAGTTCGAGGTACCGCTGATAAGCGCCGATAGCGTCAAAAAAGCGCGCCTTACGATCATCGCGGGTTCGAGTCGACATCGCCGCCTTGAAATAAATGCCTCCCGCGCGCATCCAGGCCGGCGCATGAGTGCTGTCCTTCTGGAGAACTACTTGCAGCTTTTCGATAGCGCAGTTGTAATCCTTCATATCGAGACATGCTTCGGCCCAATGGAAATAGACTTCCAGGGAGGCAGTGTCCACCTCAAGCGCCTTCTCATATTCACTGACAGCCAGAGACGGAATTCCCTGGTAGTAGTTGGCGTCACCAAGATTGATGTGATACTCGGCGCTGGTTGAATCGATAACCAAAGCGGCGCGGAAAGCACGATCAGCATCAGCGTAGTTCTCACGGGCCATCATCACCAAACCATAACCATTCTCAAACCAGGCCTTCTCGGGATTTCTGGTCTTCTTGAGGCCTTTCTTCATGGTCTGTTCGGCATCATCCACCTCACCCAACTCCAATTGACATCGACCGAGCAGGTAGAGTGACTCCCAGTGCTTGCTCTTCTTTTCAACAGCCCTCAGAAAAAGCTCTTTGCCCTGAGCGAACTGACGACGTTCGTAGTAGATTCGTCCCAGGTAGTTGTAGTTGAGATGGTAGCCGGGATCGATCTCTATCTCCGCCTGGAGAAGATTGATCGCTTTGGCTGTGTCTGCAGCATCCAGCGCATCCAGAATGGCCGGCTTCACTTCTCCCGACACTACGGTCGGTACACTAATGACGATAACTGCCGCTGCCAGCAGCGTGTAGAATCGGCAGTGCCGAGGTCTTAACATCAATCCAAGAACCCTCATAACAGGAATCCCAAAATAATTCGCCAAAATACGTGAAATGTGCTCAAAGTCAAGGGATTAATTCGAGACGATCACCCCGCGGCACTGCGCCGTATTCTGCGTAGGTTCTTCAACCAGGGGGCTAACCGCACCAGCGCATAAAGAGTCGCCAGGACACCAATGACGGCTCTGATCTCGATAGCAAGTACCGAGGAAAACGAGTACTCAATGTAGAGTCCGCTCAACAAAACAATCACTCCTGACGCCATATTCATGGCACGTGTCGCCCTTTCCATACCAACCTACTCCTACGCCTTATACATTCGAGCCGGCATTTTCTTCCCAATCCGTCCCACGGTATTCGGCCGCCTCATACCTTCACATAGAGACAAGAATTGTGCCGAAAACCACCCGCAGCCACTGCGCCCCGGATTATCTATTGTCTTTCAATCGGTTGCGCTGGACGGTAATCACACTGGCAGTCCATGAGGGAACGATGGCGCAAAATGTGCGTCTTATAGAGTGCCGGTGGAGGGCCGTACACCCATCCTAACCCCTTGCTATACAGATAGTTCGGCGTACGTGAAGGACGTCAGCTCTTACTTCAGCCAATGGTAACGGATTCGTACGTTGGGTGTGCCTTTGAACTCATAAGCGGCACTACCCTTGAATTTCTGTGGTTTTCCCTCAAAATCAAGCGCTGGATAGAACCTGGAGTTGTGTACCGCCTTGCGAACAGCCAAACGAAGCTCCCCGTGGGTTCGATCACAACTCAGGAAGCGAGCATGACCGGAAGTATCGATCTCAATGAGAGCAACGACGGTGTCTCGCTGAAAGGGATGGTTGGCTCCCAATGGGTAGGTATCGTGCGGATGACGTTTTGGTAGCGCCGGTGTCAGCAGGCCGACACGATCCGCAAAAGTGCGGATTCTCAGACGCTCCAGCAGGTTTGCGGAGTCGCTCGACACCGGCGGCCAGATCGTTGTTGGATACGCAACCCCCCCAAGAAATGAAACCAACAGGTACAGGGCGGAGGCTGTTGCCTTTCCTTTCACCGTTGCGGGCTTGAATTCGGACCAAAGCAGAGCCGTCAACAACTGCCTTTCAAACGTCGGACAAGTACCGACAATCATCCGCGAGTCAATGTACCGTCCCGACGAGTCAAGGTCGACCGCCATCAACAAGTATGGATACATTTCGTTGAGGGTGTCTAGATGAGGAGCCCCATAGTATGATGGAAAGCGCACTACACCCGGTAGCGTAATGTCATTAAGAGGAAAAGTTGCAAAATAAAGTCGACCGTCACCCGGAGTGCTGGCGCTGTCGATGGGGAATTCAAAGCGTGGCCGTCTGTCACCGGCGCGGAGCCGCACCTCCACCGGCAGGATAGATGAAACCTCCTGCCCGCGGAACAGAGCAGGGACAAACTCAATACTACAAAGGTAGCCATCGACGTACTTGATCAAACCTGAATGGCCGGCAGAGTCAGCCGTTAGTTGCTGCACCAACCCTTCTTCATCGACATGGAGATGCACCGTCACAAAAGCCTCTTTTTGCAGTATAGGTGGATTGACATCAGACGCAAACGGAGGCAGATATCTCGGGTACAACGGAGCGAACTGATAGAGTTCCGGGCGGTCGGCGCCGTGAACAAAAGACGCGGCGACCAGCGATGCTATTAATAGAGCGACGGCCAGACATGATCTCCGTGACATATTATCTCCTCGACGGTTATACGCTACACGGGACTAAAGATACTACTGGATGGTTGGCTAAGGAAAGTTCAAAAGTAGGGTTTGTCGCATGTGACGGCGTTCCGTCACCGCCACGGAAGAACTCGTTGACAAAGCTGTTTAGGGATTGTGACGCCGGGAACCCTCTCCAACGGGGCGCGGTCGGCTCATATGAATCCGCTTGCCCCAAACGGCATACCTGATTACCTTGCCGAAAACTCAGGACTTTTCAAACTCGATATCGTAGGTAGTAGTAAGAGAGAACAAGACAATCTATGCTGAAGTTAGTTGGTACTGACGGCAGACGTTTCTATTCCTGGGCCCTGACGCCGGGACGACACAGTATTGGGCGCAGCGCCGACTGTGATTGTTCCATAGGGGACAACACAGTGTCCCGGCATCATGCCGAGCTTGAGGTTTCAGATGATGATGAGCAGAGTTGTTTTCTGAAGGACCTGGGCAGTCATAACGGCACTCAGGTCAACAGTGTCATGATCACCGATCGCGTGCTGATCAAGCTCGAGGACGCCATCTCTTTTGGCTCCACTGAATTCCGGTTGGCCTCAGCCGACGAGGCGGATAATGGGCCGATCGAAAGAACCACCGCAAGGCTGTCCGACCACGATCCGCAGAATTCCGTCTTCCTCTCCATTAATGAGGCCCTTCAGCCACTGCCGACAAAGGCTGCCGACCAACCCGAACTGTTGTCCACCCTGTTCGAGATGGCCAAGATGCTGGCCCTCCACGAACCGAAAGAAGTAATGCTCCAGCGTTCATTGGGCCTGATTTCCTCTACCATCCCGGCCGAACGACTGGCCGTGCTGTTTGTGTCCGAAGATCAGAGCGAGGTCTACACGGCCGCCAGCCTGCTGCCGGGTGGCCGCGATCCGGGCGCCTTCACGCTATCGCGCACTATCGTCAACGAGATCGTTAACAACAAGAACTCCATACTGATCGCAGACCCTCTTGATGATCCACGATTCGCCGCCCAACAGTCGATCATCATGTCACAGATGAAATCGGCCATTGCCGTGCCGTTGTTCGATGAGGGCAAGGTCCTGGGGATTCTCTATGCCGACACGACCAATCCAGGGCACCGCTATGACAGTTATCATCTGCGCGTGTTGGCCACCTTTGGCAACATCATAGCCTCGCGGCTTCTGAACTACGCCCTCCTGGCCGAGCGTGAGGAGAAGCACGTCATCGACGCCGAGTTGCGACGGGCTTCAGCCATCCAGAAGAAGCTGCTCACAGACTGTCCGCCCGACATGCCGGGCTGGGATATATGTGCTTTTCAGGAACAGTCGCGCTCGGTCGGCGGTGATCTGTATGACTTCAAGAGACTCCCCGATGGTCGGCTGTTGTTCATGGTAGCTGATGTCTCCGGCAAAGGTATGGGCGCGGCGCTGTTGATGTCGAACATTCTTGCTTCGTTTCGGATTCTCTACGCGTCCAAACGGTTTGATCTGATGATGGCGGTACAGCGGGTATCGGAACAACTCCTCAAATACAGTGATCCCGGTGATTTCGCCACCTTATTCGTTGGCTTGATCGAGTCCGACGGCGCCACGGTTGAGTACATCAATGCCGGACACAACCCTCCGCTGTTGGTGAAAGCTGACGGGACACATCAGATGCTCGAAGCCTCGGGCATTATGATCGGCGCTTTTGACGGCGCCGACTGGGAGCGGCAAACAGTTGAACTGGCGCCGGGTGATTTAATTTTCGTTTTTTCCGATGGTGTGACCGAGGCTGAGCGAGACGATGAACAGTACGGCGAACAACGGACAGAGCAGATGGTGATTAATGCCAGAGATATGAGCAGCGCTGAGATTGTAGATTGCCTCATGAAGGATGTCAACACTTTCATGGGCGACGCGCCACGCTCGGATGATATAACTATTCTCACGGTCAAGAGGGTATCGATGTGATGTTTGAACCAGGTCGGCAATTCGCACGTTTCAAGATAATCCGCAAGCTCGGTGAAGGCGGCATGGGTGAGGTCTACCTCGCCGAGGACCAAAAACTGGGTCGGCAGGTGGCGCTGAAAATACTGCTGCCGGAGTTCTTCGACGACTCTGACCGCTTGCAGCGTTTTGTCCGCGAAGCCAAAACCGCCGCGAAGATTTCGCACGCCAATGTCATGGCCATCTACGACATGGATACCGCCCACGATGAAAAGGCCGGTCGCGACGTGAGCTATATCGTAATGGAGAACATCACCGGACATACCCTTAGCGAGTACCTGCGAACCCGTACGCCGGGGACGAAAGAACTCCTGCGCCTGACCGAACGCATCGCCGCCGGTCTGGCCGCGGCGCATAAGCTGAACATCGTTCACCGCGATATCAAGACCGACAACATCAAGATCGACGAGAACGGCGATATCAAGATTCTCGATTTCGGCCTGGCCAAACCGCAGGATGCCGTCTTCGGTCAACAAGACACCGATGTTACCAACACCGTCTCCAACGACCTGACTCAGGAAGGTAAAATCCTCGGCACGGTGAGTTACATGTCACCGGAACAGGCGCGGGGCGATCCTATTGATACCCGCTCTGACATTTTCTCGTTCGGCGTGCTGGTCTACCGGATGTTTGCAGGCGTGTCACCATTTGAAGGTTCCGACAAGGTTTCAGTGCTGGCCAAGATTCTCGAGGGTCGCCAGGAACCGTTGCGACAGAAAAACGAAAGTGTCCCGCCCGAGCTTGAACGCATCATCGACAAGTGCCTGCAGAAGGACCCCAACGACCGCTACCAGGACACCCGCGATCTGGTAGTGGATATACGCAGCCTGCGTCGACAGTTCGATAGCGGCATCTCAGATTCCGAATCAATCATCAGCGACAAGCCGGCCGCGAAAGCTCCTCGTAGCTGGCTGGCCTTCACCTGGCCCAAAGCGTTGGTGGCGGTAGCGGCTGTCTTCGCCCTGGTTACGGTCATAGTCGTGATCGTAATACCTTTGGTCTTCTTCGGCCAGGCGAAAGGCCCGTCGAGTCCCGAGGAAGCGTTAGCTTTGGTTGAGAACCTGGGTATTGACATCAACAAGATACTGGATGGGGCCGGTGTCCTCGGCAAAGATGGATTCCTCAAGCTGCCCACTCTTCCCGTTCAGGAAAACGCTCTGGCTATTCTCGGTTTTGATAACAAGACCGGTGATGCCGAGCTTGACTGGCTTCAGGCCGGCCTGCCCGAGATTCTGCTGACCGACCTGGCCCAGAGCGGCGCCATGAACATAATCGGCCGCAGCCGCGTGCTGGACTGCCTCAAGGGCGAACTGCACGACGACGAGGACATTCATACTCACCAGGAGTGCGTCGAGGTCGCTCGCTCGCTTGGCGCCGCCACGGTGTTGTCGGGCGCCTTCTACAAAATGGGCGACAAGATCCGTATCGACGCCCGCCTGGAAGACGCCGCGTCCGGTAAGATAATCCTGGCCGAGAAAGTCGTGGGTGAGGATCCGTTCATTTTGGTGGACAGTCTCACCCAAAAGATCGCGCTATCCATGGACATGCACGAAGTGATGGCATCGGATCGGGAAGTCGCCGATGTTATGTCATCGTCACCTGAAGC
>JAUWMW010000150.1 GCA_030612965.1 bacterium | reverse complement strand
TGAGCCGATGGGTCGTTGGTGAACCATCGATCGGAGTGAGAGCATGATCGAGCGGCAGGACATTTTTGCTTGCTCTGAGAAGTTTTTCGATGTTAATTCTGGTTGATTGATGACATTTTCTTGAGGTGAGTGAACGGTCATGGAAGGTATAGCCATATCATTATCCGAAGGAAGTCGGGACGACGCCTCGGAAGTACGTGTCGACGGCGTAATAGATACCGCCACGGCTTCCCAGTTGGAAGAGGTGTTCGATTCGCTTCTCAAAAGGGGACGCTACCGAATCGTGGTCGACTTGGCCGGGGTGGACTACGTATCATCAGCCGGCTGGGGGATATTCATCTCCAACATCCGTGACGTTCGGGCCAATGACGGCGATATCAAGCTGGCCAATATGATTCCGAACGTTTACGAGATATACGACTTGCTCGAATTCGACAACGTTCTCCGAGCCTATGAGTCGGTGGAGGACGCTCGGGCTGATTTCGGCGAACTGGCCGGAATCGAGGCAAAAAAAAAAGCGCCACTTTGACGCGTGTGACTCTTGATGACCAGTTTGTTGCAGGTAATCGACCACAGCGCTATCAGGTAGAAGTTGAGAGTCAATTCCATGGGGGAGGGGACTTGGAGAGCGAAGTGCTTTCACTGGTGCGTGAGGACCCCTTCGCGTCCATTCGCGAGATGACCCGTGAGTTGCAGAGTCAACCATTCTTCAGCAATGTCGGCTGGTGGCGTGTATTCGGTATTCTCAGGAGAAACCGCCTTCTTAAACGACGTTCGCGATTCAGGTTCGTGCGGGCTCGACGTCGAGACCGTTATTGATTGACATATAGACTGCACCGTCTATATTTGTTGGTAAGAGCACTTTATCATGATGACCGAACACACTCTCATATTCATTCTGGCCTGTTTGGTCGTGCTGCTGACGCTGGTGCTGATCCGTCGCATCAGTGATGACCGCAAACGGCTGGCCGTACTACGGCGGCTGGACCTTGAGGAGTTCGCTGCTCTGTTACAGGCCAACAGTCGTGACGGCGTAATAGGACAGGTGGCGGCCAAAGTATCGGATTTGCTCACACAATCGTTCGGCTGTGAACGGATTCTCTTTTTGAGAAAGAAACGAGGTCGGTTAAGGTACAATTTCAGTCACGGTCTTGCCAAGGTCGAGCGGCGGGATTTCCGATTGCCCTACACCAAAGATTTCGGTGATTGCCTGCGAGCCGATTACCTGCCGCGATGCCTCTTTCATCTCAAGACGGTCCTGCCGACCGACACCTATACAACGTTGGTGGAACTGGGTTTCGACACCTTCTTCCCAATCTACTGGCGGGAGAATCTGTACGGTGTTTACTTCATACGCAGCACTCTTTCAACGCACGAGCACTCGTTCAAGTCATTAGTGGCGAGCCTGGGCCAATCCTTGTCCGCGGCTTATCATGTCAAGTGGCATGAGTCGCGCAACGAGGACTTACAGAAGAAACTATCGACCGCCGAAACTGAAGCGCACCGACTCCAGTCACCGGGTTGGAGTGCTATGATGAAACTGGTCCGTCACCGCAAACCGGAAACAATCATCATACAGATTGTTGAGACCCTCGTCTCCGAACTTCAACTGGAACGAGCGGCGTGTATTCATCGATGGAACGACGACGTGTTGCGCGTTGTGACGCAGGGAACCAGCGGGGCTATCGCCTTGCCTGAGACATTGGTGCTGGACAGCTTGATATCGAAACTCGATGACAAGAAACTCATGCGTTTGAACGATCTCAAGTTCACCGACGAGTCGTTGAATAAGGCCATAGAAGCTCTGATCGGTGGCGGGCTTGATTATATCACTACCTACTCATTAGCTCCGCAGCGCGAGGGAGTTCTGGCCTGGAGCGGAGGGGGAGATCCCTCGATGGTGCGTGATCGCCTCGACTCGCTGCGCGGTCATGTCGGTGACCTTATCGACAATGCCGAGTCTTTCGTGCGCATCGAGGAGTTGTCTTACACCGACAATCTGACCGGTCTGGCTAATCAGCGGTATTTTCTGCGTCGTTTCGACGAGGAGATTTCCCGCGCCCAGCGTTACGGACGCAAACTGGCCTTTATTCTGTTCGACCTCGATGAACTCAAGGCGATCAACGACACCTGCGGGCACTTGGCCGGTGATGCTATCCTAAGACAACTCGGCGAGATTCTTCGCAACAGTATTCGCTCTATCGATGTTGTGGCCAGGTACGGGGGAGATGAGTTTTGCGTCATTATGCCGGAGGCGGATCAGGAGACTTGTCGACGCTTCATGAAGCGTCTGCAGAATGCGATTTCTCGGAACAGATTTCAAATCGAAAACGCCGACGAACCGCTCAGATGCACGGTGTCGTTGGGCGGCGCCATATTCCCCGATCATGGCGATGACTCCAGGCAAATGATCCACGCTGCCGATATGGCGCTATTGAAAGCCAAAGAGAGCGGTCGCAACAAATCGCTGGTCTACGAGGATGTTCCGTAACAGCGGCTGGCTCCCGCAACTTCCAGACTGCATTTAATGCTTTACAGCCGAGGGGGTGAATGCTTACGTTGCTAACGTAAATGGGAAATATGCCGATTTTACTATAAGTTGTTCAAAGGATGGAACTTATCAAAAAGCGTGCAGGTTTAATGAACAGGATGATTCTTCTTGCAGGTATGGTGCTGCTTCTATGCAGTGCGACTGCAGCCGTGGCCGAGGAATACCGAATCGGTCCGGAAGATATGCTGCAGATCAAGTTTTGGCAGGACCCAGCGTTGAACACCACCGTTCGAGTGACACAGGACGGCACAGTATCTCTGGACATTGTCGGAGAGATTGTAGCGGCGGGTAAGACAATCCAGGATTTGCAGACTGAGATTGTCAGACGGATGTCGCGCCTGAACAACCGCATCTCTCAATGCGTGGTCCAGGTGACGGAGTACAACTATCAACATGTGTTCGTCTATGGTCAGGTGAACGATCCGGGTAAGAAGACGTTTGAGGAGATACCTGATCTGTTGACGATTCTGAATGAAGCCGGCTGGATTACCGAACTCGGTGATCTCAGTCGGGTGAACATCATTCGCGGCGGCGATAGGGCCGGTCAGGTTGAAGTTGTAGACGTGGCGGCAGCGATGGCGGCCGGTGTGGTCGCGAACCTGCCGAAGCTGAACCGCCGCGATGCCATTGACGTTCCCAGTTCACCGGCTGGAGTTGCGCCGCCGAATCTCGGTCAGTTGGCTACCCGGAAAAACGTCGTCTATGTAATGGGTGCTGTCCACACTCCCGGGCCAATTCGCTACCAGGATAATCTCGACGTCATGGAGGCGATGGCGATGGCAGGCGGCCATACCGACATGGCCGATCTCAAACATACCAAGCTGATCAGCAAAGACGGCTACTACGGCCAAACTATGTTAGTTGATCTCGAAAAATACGCCCTGACCGGTACGCCGGCGCGTCATATCATGCGTAAGGAAGATGTCTGCGTCGTGCCGTTCCGGAAGCAGAGCTTCATGAGCCGTAATCTTGGTACCTTCGTCACCATTCTCGGCGTTGCAACCTCAGCCTTGCTGTTGTATGAGAACCTGAAACCAGCGGATGAAGAGTAGCGTCCATCGATAGGTATATGGAGCACAAGGAAGAAAAAAGCGTCGACGTCAGGGAGATTCTGGCTGTTGCTCTGAAGCGCAAGTGGCTGATAATCATTCCCCTGATCCTGGCCACGGTGGCTGGGTATGGCACTTCATTTCTTCTGACCCCTTTGTATAGCTCCTCGACTATCATCTGGATTGATCGACCATACAACGTCTCCCGCGAGCTAATCAGTATCATCGGCCGTGAAGCCAACCCGCGCATGAGCAGTGACGATCGCCGGAGACAGTTGCAATCGCTGCAGAACGAGATCACATCGCAGGCCTACCTGTTCCAATTGATTCGTGATCTCAAGTTAGACGTTAATGTCGCGATTAGTCGTCAGGCCGCACAGATGCGTGAGGACAACCCCCTTCAGAGTCTGGAGCAGTTGAAGTTTCACTTGCTCCTGGAGCGCCTGCGTGATCAGATAAGTGTGGCTTTTGTGGGCGCCGATCAGATCAAGATCAAGGTTGAGTCTACCGATCCGGTTGAGGCGAAGAACATGGTGACTCGCCTTGCTCAGATTCTGGAGCAGGAAAAATCACGCTACGAGTTGGAGAAGATTCTCGACAATCAATCCTTTGCTGATTTGCAGTTGGAACGCACCGAGTGGGAATACCAACAGGCTTTGGATTCGTTGACTGCGGCCCAGTCGCGTCTAACTCAGATGCAATTGCCGGACAACATATCTTCGCAGGGAAACAGACGCGAGATCCTCTCGGACATCGACCGCACTCAGTTGGAAATCGCCAACGATTCCAGCGGACTGCTCACTCTGAGGGGCCAACTGGAAAGCTTCGATCTGGCCGCGACCCGGCTTAGGTACACCGACAGCCTGATTGAGTTGCGCACCGAAATAGACGGGCAGATAGCAACACTGGCCAGCATGATGGCGAAGTATGCCTGGAACGAGCAGAAAGTTATAGCTGTCAACATCAGAATGAACGACGCCGTGCGCTTCCTCGAACGTGAACTGAACCGGACCGTCGATGAACAGTTTGCTTCATATCCGGACAATCAGCGTGAGATACTGAGACGATATTTCGTGGTACGCGAAAACCTCGATATTCTGAACTCCAAGCGGGCTCAGTTGCAGCTTTCGTATAACGAAATCACGGAGACGCTCAGTAGCATACCTCGATTGCAGGCGGAGATCAGCGAACTGGAGCGCATGGTGGCCGAGGCGCGACGATACCGCGACGCCTTCCGCTCCGAGGAAACAACCGTTGAGATCCTCTCGGAGAGAGCCAAGGATCGCACCAAGTACAAAATCGTTGAACCGGCCCGGGTGCCGTTGGCGCCGTTTTGGCCCGATAAGAAGAAAATACTGGTGATGGGGTTCCTGCTGGGGTTGGTCATCGGCGGGGGCGCGGTGTTCCTGGCCGAGGTTTTGGATAAGTCATTCAAGCGGACCGAAGATGTCGAGATGTTACTCGGAATACCGGTGCTGGCCTCCATCCCTAAGATAGATAAACTACCTCGTATACGGTGAGGCCTATGGAAACGTATCGATTAAAGAGCAAGTTGGTCGAGAACAACAAAGAGTACATCATCCAAACTTCCAGTGACTCCGACCCCTGTCGCGTTTCGACGACGGTTTACGTGGATGGACGGCCTGTGGAGTTAGTCCAGAGTCCGCATCCTGCGGAGGTGAGTTCCGAAGAACTGCTTTCGCTGGTGAAGATCAAGCACGGGGAAATGAAGAAAGAGATCAAGACGCTCCTGGAAGCGTATCGTACAATCTCAACCGAAGGGGACGCTCGGAAGCTGTATCATCTGGGAATGGCGTTCTTCTACAAGAAGCTGTATGATGAGGCCGGCACCTTGTTCGAGAAGGCTGTCCGCTACGATTCACAGATGCATCAGGCGTACAACCAGCTTGGCATGACCTGTCTTGCGCTGGGGCAGGTGCCCGAAGCCATGCAGGCGGCCGAGGCCGCCGTCAAGGCGCGTCCGGGGTTCGCCGACTATCGTAACAACCTGGGCGAGGCACTGTTGGCCGGACGATCATTCAAGCGGGCCGTGATCGAGTTGGAGGAGGCGATCAGGGTCAACCTTTATTACGCCGACGCCTACTTCAATCTGGGCCTGGCTCTGCTTCAGAATGCCCTTGGTGGTAAAGACACCAGCCTTTTTGAGAGCGTACTCACCAAGTCGACTGATTACTTCAAGAGAGCCGCCTTGATACAGCCGGAGTACGACTGTGACACCTATCGTCAGGGCATGCAGGCGATTTCGAAATCGCAACTCCAACGGGCCAACGACCTGCTGATGAGCGTTCAGCAACAGAAGAAGGAACAACACCGTCGGGAATTCACCACCTTCTATATGCGCTTCGTGATGTATCCGGAGTGGGTGTCGGAAGAAGCTATCGCCGAGCGCATTGCCTTCCTGCAAGCTGAAGTCGATAAAAACCCATCCTACGTTGACTTGTATTCGGAGTTGGGGCGCTGTTATTTCGAACAGGCGCGTCTTCTTTGGCGAAAGGGTGTGGAACAGTACCAGCGCGTGGTCGATATGAATCCTTCATTAGGTAAGGTTGCCGGTGACCTGAATGAGGCTGCCAAACAGTACGAAGCCATTTGCGGCATCCTCAGCCAGATTGCGCAAAGGTCATAAGTGTGAAACCGAAGCGACTCTCAGTCATTGACAACTTCCGCCTGGAGGCGCCGTTTGCCACCGAATTCCGTCGGCTCCTG
>JAUWMW010000296.1 GCA_030612965.1 bacterium | reverse complement strand
TAAACCACCAATGATTCTCGTCTGTAGTATCGACAGCGTAGTCGAACTCCCACAACAGACCACCGGTTGGATCCGTCCAAGTGTTTCGGATGCCGACTCCGTTGATATCAGCTTCGTAAAACTGCATTGAAAGCAGCCTGTGGTTGGATGTGCCACCCGTGTGATGGGTCAAGGTCAAGGTTACCGTTTTGTCCAGACTGTCTATGGCCGCCGCGTGGATGTCGAGACGTCCGCTTGAGAGGTCGGTGGAGAACAATGGCTGGTCTAATGGCTCCTCTGGCGTGGACAACGGAGGATTCAACCCCGCTGAGACTGCGCCTTCGAGCGCCCCTTCGTCCGGCGAAACCGGCGTCGATTGTTGACCCAGATCGCACCCGATTGTTACGTTCAACATGGCAACCAAAATGAAAACGATAAACACATTGTTAAGGACCCGCTTTGACATAACATACCCCTTTTGTTAGAGTAAATTCAAGTAAAACACTGTTTTGTGTCGCCTCGCTCATTGGCGTCCTTTCACTCTTTCATACCTTTCCCCCTTTTCTTTTTCTTGCCGGGTGGGGGAAGGGTGGCTTGACCCGTGCGAAACCCACCACCCGCGCTCGGCCGTAAGCCTGTCAGCACTTACTGCCGGACGGCAATCAGCGAGTCAATCGCATGGATCATCTGGTCAGATTCGCCACGGTTGAAAGCTGGGAGCCACACGCCAAGCAAAGCGCCGGTAGAATCTGTCAGGAAGTGAAAAGGCGCATAGGCTCGCCAGAGGCTCTGATGGGGGATACGCTCTTCATAGGACTCCAGCACAAGAACAGGAGCATCGGTGCTGTCAAGGTGCGCCGCGTACACAAGCCCCGCCGAATCCGCCCTGCTGGTGGCGAAGACAAAACCATTACCGGCCTCAATCATGTGCCGTTGCCAATCTGACCAGTATACGCTCTCAGACAACCTGGAGCCGCATGGTCTCCTGTCCAGCATCACGACAAGAGTAAAGGGGTTGTCAAAGAACTCAGTGTTTGTGGCCGCAAGTTCAAGGATGAGCGGGGAGAAGTCGCTTCGCTCGAAGACCACAGTACGTTGGCGGTAGAGTATGCCGCAACCAGACAAGCAGACGGCTAGAAGAACTCCGGCAAGCAGTGTCTTCTCAACTCTGCGCCCTATGCTCACTTGTCTGTACATACATCCGACAAAATCTTCTCGGCGTAGCGCCTCGACTCTTCGCGACTTCCCATAGCACCCCTAATGTTGATCGGTCGCGCTGAACTGTCAAGGAGTACTTTGATAGGAGTTCGCATGTCGCCCCACCGAAGCTCAATCAAGTCAGCCTCAGTTAGTACCCGGACCGGACTACTCAGCCCTTCCAGTTGCATGGCATACGCCACATCAAACGAGTCCGACGCCGGGGCATAAATCGAGAACGAGCAGCCACATTCAGGCAGATTCTCCTCCAACTTGATCCAGGCCGCCATATCCTCGGTGCATGCCAGGCAGGAGTTAACATCCAGATAGATCAGGAAGTGTCGGCTAACCTCGTCCGCGGACCGGCAGTAGAACACCGATCGAAAAGCAGAGTCTTGAGCCGCTTTTGCCGACATCACTCTGGTGATACCCAACAGGATCAACAGCAATATAAAACCGGCGACGATCGAGACGACACCGGCAAGTTTTGTCTTCATGGTTCTATCCTGGTTATATGCAGTTCCAAGCGGCAGTCCTCACCGTCCAGATGATAGCTTGCGAAAATGACCTCTCCGTCAGGCTGTACCCCGGCAATCTGCCAACGTGGGTCCACGTTGAGCGAAGCGAAGTTGCCGCCCGCATCCCATAATTGCGTTGAATACCGGTACGATTTGACGCTCGTTTCATGATAGCCGAAGCCAGTGCTATATTGGAGCAGAAAGTAACCGGGTGATACGTAATGAAAGGACTTGATCATGGTCCACTGCGACATCCATTCAAGTGACACGGCCATCGATTTCACACGGGACTTTATCGGCGGCGGGACTTTATAGTCCGATGCGCTTATATGGACGGAATCGCGCACTCGCCCTCGTATGTCCGTGACGTAAACGTAATCGTACCCGTAAATGGCTATCCATAGGCTACTGTCGGCCGGGCCGAACGCGGGAAAGCAGAATCGGTCACCGCTGCCTATGCCGACCGAATCAAGTCTGTGTGCCAGCGAGGCCGAGTATTCAAAGACCTCCTCGTAGCGTGACTCGCCAACATGGTGTAAGAGTACTCCTCTATCGCGGCCGTATCGCGCCATCCCGCAGAGCACCAGATCCCCCTGAATGTTCACGATTGGAGGATGGTCCTCATCGATCTTATGGTCCCATCGGCTGAAACTGCCGTTTCTGCCCTCTTGTACAAATAAGGAAAACAAGCGACCGCAGTATCCATCGTAGGCGACGATCTCATTTGTACCCTTGATCCTCCATAGCCCCCCCATAGAAAACAATCGTTCTATGTCTTTCTTCCGATCGCAATGGTTGGTGGGGATGCTCTCATAATCGATATCTCCATCAAACACACGTTGCCACGCCGCCTTCGCGTCCACCTGGATAAACACGTTCTCTTGGGTGCAATAAACCAGGCTATCGCCACCCAGTCGCACAGCGTACACCGGGAGAAGCCTTTCCGCGGTCCCAATATCGTGGTATCTCACGCTCTGCTCTGTGATGATCTCCGCTCGGCCGATTGCGCAGACAAGAAGAACTGTAGACCATGTGGCCAGAAACAGACCTGATAATGTTGTGCGTTGTGAGACCTTCATTTCGTCTCCTTTGTTTCGTACTCCCGGTCCCAGGCCC
>JAUWMW010000265.1 GCA_030612965.1 bacterium | reverse complement strand
GAGATCACCCGGGCAATGGTGAACGACCCGGTGGCCATGACCTTCGACGGAAATCACCTGTGGGTATTGGAAGCATCCAGTGGTCAAGTAGTGAGTCTCGATATCGGCGGACGAAGACCTCTCGTGGCGATTCCGATGTTGGTCGGGAACAAGAAGAGTTTGCGCAACCCTCGTGATATCGCGGTCATGCCGGATGGACGCCTGATAATATCGGACAGCGGCAATAATCGCCTGGTGATCTGTCGCATCCTGTATGATGAATCGGACTAGCAGATTGTTGAACAAGTGGAACTTCCGGCATTGCGAGCGAAGCGCGGCAATCTCATTTCCCAATGCCGTCAGGCGTCTCTGCCTGACGGCCTCTTGACTCATGTCACGCAGGTGTCGGGCAGGTCCCACAAGTGCATGTTCCGGTGGTTCCTTCGACATCCGGAGGAGATCGTGAGAACCGCCGGATCCTTAAGCGTACTCTTCGCAACCGTTTGAAAAGATCGCCGGGTCACAATCTCGACTGCGTCGATCTCAAGACCCGGCGCAACGAACTACTTGATTACTGTGGGCGGCAGACGTCCTCGTCTGCCCCTTGATTACCTTGGATACGTGCTTCAAACGGCCGGACCGGGAGGTCTGCCGCGCACAAGTTACATGATTCGTAAGATTCGGTTTGCCGGATTCGCGAGTTGGGGGTTGGCCGATGGTGGTCCCTTCGCAGGCAACTTTGGGGAATTCCTACTCCATTCCGCGGATGGTGCGGATCAGTTCGCCCGGATGCGAGACGGTCATCAGTTCCTGCCGGAACGATTCGTACTGAAGCATCTCCATCAGTGACTTGAAAACTCGCAGGTAAAGAGAATCATCATACGGCGGCGCGGCCATGACGAAGAACAGATGGGTCGGTTTGCCGTCAGGGGAATCGAAGTCATACCCTTCTGAGGAGCGGGCGAAGGCGATTATGAGTTCTTTGGCCTGCATCGAGCGAATGTGTGGGATCGCGATGCCGTCACCAATCGCCGTCGTAGCTTTTCTTTCACGGTTGATGAAATCAATCAGCAGCTTGGTCACGTTGCCGATGCGGTTGCCGTTAATGAGGAGGTTCACCAACTCCTCAAGGATCAATTCCTTGCCCTGCTGACGCCACTTTTCGAGTGACGTGCCGTCCTCGTACGGCTTGACCAGAGTGCTCATTTCGAGCTTGATTAGATTCTCTGTCAGGGCGCGCGAAATATTCATAGTAACCTTATCGACTACAGCCGCTTACAGCTTAGTGCAAAATAGCATACGACCTCCCACACTGTCAACAGATTAACACCGCGGACGTCACGTGAGTTCGCACAGATTCTGATGTGATGTGTCTCGACTATTATGCTCCCGGTTGCTGTGAGCATCAAGTTTCACGCTCGCATTCCGATAGATCACATCAAGAGGTATGCAAAAGAATCTAGCGACAATACTCGTTTGGCTGCCGGCGATCGTCCTCACGCTGGCGGGATGCGGGGGAGACATATCGTTTTCGCCTCTGGTCGATTCGGACTCGAACCCGGTCATGATGCCGGCGCAGCCGGACCAGGAGGCGCTGGCGATCGCACTGTGGTTGTCCGGCGAGTTGACCGCCCCGCCGGAATTGTACGAACGCATCAGAACCGACCTCCGCACCGTTCGCAAGAACCAACGCGATACCGTTCCGGCGGTCGACCTGAAGTTCTTTGAGCCCTGGGAGCCCGGTCGCCTTGTTATCGGTTTCGATGCCTGGAGCTACCAACTGATTTCCGGGGGACTCTATCAGGAATGGGATTCCCTGAACCGGCATTACAATGTAGACCGCGTGGACCTATCCATGCCATCCTTCAACATGCTCAAGCTCCAGTTTTCTGACCCCCTGAATCCGGAAGTGCTGGCCGAGGCATACGAGAAACTTCCCGGAGTGCGGTTCGCCGTGCCCAACTGGTACATGGGTGATCAGTCAATGCTGCTGCCGTCCAATCCCGACAGTCGCATTCTGTATTTCTTCCGTAACGCCTGGGGTGATTGTCCGTCCGGTTGCTTTTACTCGGAGTATTGGGTTTATGCCGTGATCTCTGGAAACGTGGTCTACGACGGCTTCTTCGCCGAACAATCTTCTATGCCCGATGACCTTCAAGCCGCGTTAGCTGCGGCTTGGGATGACTACCGTTAGTATCAACTCTGGGCGGCACACGGGGAGAGGTCATCCCCTCATTTCAGATTGACTGGACCGCGCTTGACTTGATCAACCCAAGACTGTACATTAATCCGCAGGAAAGGGTGAAACAGCCCCTCTTAACGTTCGCATAAATGTGCCGATAATACGTAGTGGCAACGAGATAAAGAGGTTTGATGCCCCCGTTTTCTGAACTGAAACGTACCCACACCTGTGGTGAGTTGAGATCGTCCGATGTTGGTCAGGAGATTCGCCTGAACGGTTGGGTGAACAGCTACCGCAACCTGGGCGGTCTGTTCTTTATGGATTTGCGCGACCGGTACGGTCTCACTCAGATTGTCATCAACCCTGAGACCTTCGATCCCGACATGCTGGCCGAGGCCAATCGTTCCCGACACGAGTTTGTCGTGGCGGTTGTCGGCAAGGTTGGCGGCCGTCCCGACGGGACAGTAAATCAGAAAATGCCTACGGGTGAGATCGAGATAGTCGTCGAGCAATTCCATATTCTGGCCGAGTCCAAAACACCGCCGTTTGAAATCGCCGATGAATGCAACGCCAACGAACAGCTTCGCCTGGAGTACCGCTACCTGGACCTTCGGCGCGGCCCCCTGCAGGAAAAGATGAGATTGCGGCATGAGGTCACCATGGCGGTCCGCAACTATCTTAGCGGACAGGGTTTCTTAGAGATCGAGACGCCCCTGCTGATCCGGTCCACACCCGAAGGAGCGCGCGACTATGTGGTGCCGAGTCGGGTCTCAAAGGGCCGCTTCTATGCCCTGCCCCAGTCGCCGCAATTGTTGAAGCAGCTTCTCATGGTGGCCGGCTTCGACAAATACTTCCAACTGGCGCGATGTTTGCGCGATGAAGACCTCCGCAGTGATCGTCAGCCGGAACACACGCAAATCGATATGGAGATGTCCTACGTTACCCCCGACGATGTTTTCGAGATCGCGGAGGGGATGATGGCTGACTTGTTTCAGAAAGTTCTAAATGTAAAGATCGAGATACCCTTTGGCCGCTACAGTTACGAAGAGGTGATGAACCGATGGGGTATCGACAAGCCTGACTTGCGCTTCGATATGGAACTTATCGATCTCACCGAGACGGTCGCCGACTGTGGTTTCAAGGTGTTTGCCGACAACATCAGGAA
>JAUWMW010000198.1 GCA_030612965.1 bacterium | reverse complement strand
GATGTTGCCCAGGGTTGCAACATCACTCTCTGCGCCTTCGTGCGCGAGACCCGCGCCACGGTCTTCACGCATCCGGGACGGGTAGTATAGAAGATACCGCGTGTCCACCTGCGAAGCAAGCGAGCATAATAGCGAGAACGTGTACGGTTTTCACTTTGCGTCTATTCCTCCCTTGCAACCCGCGCCACGTCGGTGACGATATCACCCTTACCGAGGTTAATTAGGCGTACCCCCTGGGTGTTGCGGCCGATCACGCTGATATCTTTCACCGCCTGGCGGTTGGCAATGCCGTCTTTGGTGATAAGGATCAACTCGTCGTCGTCGAGCACTTCCTTGATCGCCACCACCTCGCCGTTGCGCTCCGAGGTCTTGATATTAATGATGCCCTTTCCGCCGCGGTTGGTGATGCGATAATCGCCGATAGCGGAGCGCTTACCGTAGCCGTTCTCGGACACGACCAACAGTGAGCTGTCGCGTCTGACTACAACCATGCCGATGACGTAGTCACCCTTGCCAAGATTGATGCCCTTGACACCATAAGCGGTGCGACCCATCGCGCGTACTTTGGTCTCGGGGAAGCGGATCGCCATCCCCTTACGACTGGCCAGCACGATGTCCGAGGAACCGTCGGTAATGGCGGCCTCGATCAGTTCGTCATCGGTCGGCAGGTTCATGGCGTTGACCCCGACCACGCGTGGATTGGAGAATGCATTCAACGGCGTTTTCTTGATGACGCCGTTACGAGTAGCCATGACCACACACAGATCGGCCGAGAACGTGCGCACCCGACAGAAAGCAGTGATCGTCTCGCCGCGCTCCATCTTGCACATGTTGACGATCGGTTTGCCTTTGGCCAGTTTACCGCCGGCCGGGATCGTGTGCACCTTCACCCAGTAGCATCGTCCCTTGGTCGAGAAGAACAGGATGTAATCATGGGTCGAGGCAACAAACAGATGCTCGGCGAAATCGTCTTCCTTGGTAGCGATTCCCTTGACACCGCGACCTCCACGGTTCTGGCGGCGATAGGCCGAGACTGACAGACGCTTGATATAACCAAGATGCGAGATAGTGATGACCATCTCCTCCTCGGCTATCAAATCCTCCACCGTCAGTTCCTCGGCGGCGTCCTGGATTTCGGTACGACGGTCATCACCGAACCGTTCGGCAAGTTCCTGAGTTTCCTCTTTGATGATCTGCATCCGCAGCGCTTTGGATTCGAGGATCGCTTTGAGTTGGCTGATACGCTTAATCAACTCGCGGTACTCTTCTTCGATCTTCTTGCGCTCCAGCCCGGTCAGACGCTGCAAACGCATCTCGAGAATGGCGGTTGCCTGCCTGGCCGAGAGCTTGAACTTCTTCATCAATCCGGCGTGGGCGGTGGGCGTGTCTTTCGACTTCCTGATCAGCGCGATCACGGCGTCGATATTGTCCAGCGCGATCCGGTACCCTTCCAGAATGTGCGCCCGTTCCTCAGCCTTGCGCAACTCGAACTGGGTGCGACGCGTTACGACCTCGTGACGATGATCCACGAATGCCTGAATCAGTTGTCTCAGAGTCATCGTCTTCGGTATGCCGTGATCGAGCCCCAGCATCATAACCGAAAACGTTACCTGCATGGTGGTGTGCTTGTAAAGCTGGTTGAGGACAATATCCGCCTGTTGGTCGCGCTTTAACTCGATCACGATACGCATACCGTCGCGATCCGATTCGTCTCGCAAGTCCGAGATACCTTCAATGATTTTGTCACGAACCAGGTCGGCTATCTTTTCGAGCAGGTTGGATTTGTTCACCTGGTACGGTATCTCGTTGACAACAATGGCCTCCTTGCTGTTGGCCGTGTGCTCGATAGTGGCCCGGGCGCGGACCAGGATGCGACCCTTACCGCTACGGTAGGCTTCACGGATGCCCTCGCGCCCGTTGATAATGCCGCCGGTCGGGAAGTCCGGACCCGGCACCAACTCCATCACATCCTCGTTGGTGCATTCGGGTTCTTCGATAACCTTTATGATCGCCTCGGCCACTTCAGTGAGGTTGTGCGGCGGCAGGTTGGTCGCCATGCCGACCGCGATACCGGTTGTACCGTTGCAGATCAAGTTGGGGAACTTACCCGGTAAAACCGTAGGCTCTTCACGTGTGGCATCGTAGTTGGACATGAAATCGACCGTTTCTTTGTCCAGGTCGGCAAGGATCTCCACTGCGATCGGCGTCAAACGCGCTTCGGTATAACGCATCGCCGCCGCGCCGTCGCCATCAATCGATCCGAAGTTACCCTGTCCGTCGATCAGCGGATAACGCATGTTGAAATTCTGCGCCATGCGCACGAGAGTGGGGTAGACTACCTGCTCGCCGTGAGGATGATAATTCCCGGAGGTGTCGCCGGCGATCTTGGCGCACTTACGATGAGGCCGCCCGGGACGAAGATTGAGATCATTCATGGCCACCAGGATGCGCCGATTCGACGGTTTCATTCCGTCGCGTATGTCCGGCAAAGCCCGGTTGGTGATGACCGACATGGAGTAGTCGAGATATGAGGACTTCATCTCCTGTTCGAGAGGAATCGTTTCGATCTTTTCACGTTCGAGCGGCATGAGGCAAATTCCTTATGGTACAAGCAGTTCCAATCCACACCCAACTATGTAACCTACGCAAACACCTATGCCAAAGCAACAAAAAACAGACACCCTGCAATGCCCGCAAGTTATTGTTACGCAGGTAGTTGCGACGGTTTTCTCAGCCCCGAGACCGCTGTTTATGTTCTAAGGACTCAGACCTTCAATAAGTACAAAACTTGACATTGCCGATGGCTCGAGTGTATAAGTCCATGATGCAAATCTTGTCAATTCGCATAGTAGTTTTGGTCTTCATCGGCAGCACTCTGCTTCCGACAGCGACGATGGCAGGTGATGACGGCCGGAGTTTCGATCCCTGGTTGTTGATCGGAGAATGGAGTGGTCAGGGGATGTTCGTGATGCCGGTGACCGGAATTCGGCTGTCCATTGAAGGCCGAGCCGACTTTACCTACGATTCTACTGAAGGCTACATTCGCACCGGCATGGTCGGGACCAAGTTCTTCTACACCTATCGGGATTCCGGACATATCTACGTGGACGCGGAGGTCGACTCTCTGGTGTGGGAAATATGGGACGGGTTCGGCAAGCATGTCATTTACGAGGGAAGTATCAAGGGGAACACTCTGACCGGACGACGCCTTAAGGGCACCACCGTTTACAGCATTACAGCGACGTTAGTATCCAGGGACAGCCTCGATTTTCGATTGGACTACATCGATGACCGGGGGCGAAAATCGGAAAAGGCGCGCTTCAACCTGGGACGCATTCGCTAGCAGGCTGTTGAAGCAACCCATTTCTCGCCATTGCGGGGCCACAAATCCGTGGGCGGCAGACGTCCTCGTCTGCCCCTGTGCTTCGACTGCGCTCAGCATGACATCCACGTTGCTTGCCCCTGTGCTTCGACTGCGCTCAGCATGACATCCACGTGGCGCACGAGGACATACACGACGCACGAAATGTTGTGGCGGGGTGATCTTCAGATCGCCCCGCATGACGCCAGTTTCCCGCCGGGTCTGAAGACCCGCCGGGCACAAGACGGCGTTTCGGGTGGTGTCGGGCGCCCCCGCCCGCCGCAGACAAGCCGGTTTTTCGCGCTTCGCGCGCCGTTACTTTATGTCAGGCTTTGCCAAGTAATCCTCAGCTCCGATTTCGAGGCTGTCAGGCGAGTCGCCTGACAGCACCTGAAACACCGGCCCTCACTCTTCAAAGGGATGTTGTCTGTCAAAGTCCGGCAGATAATGCGACGGGCTGGAAATATCCTGCACCCAGCCGCGATGGAAACCCAAACGTTCGAATTCGTCGAGCACTTGCTCGTATTCCTCCGGGAACAGGCGTCGGTTCAATACGGGATGTTTTCGCACCGCTGGTGTGGGGTGGTATTGCGACATGAGCGAGATGTGAACATCCGGCGAAAGCTCGTCGGCGATGAATCTCAGGACGGCTACGCTGTTCTCGACGTGTCCCGGCAGCACGAGGTGGCGGATGATCAATCCTCTGGTTATGTGTCCCTCGTCGTCCAACTCGATCTCCGCTCCTCTCTGCCTGTACATCTCTCGGACAGCAGCGCCGGCTACCTCGACATAATCCGTTACGTCGGAGTATTCGTGCGCTAGATTGTTGTCCATATATTTCATGTCCGGCAGGTACACGTCGATGTTTGACTCCAACGATCTGATTGTCTCGGCGAGGTCATAGCTGTTCGTGTTGTAAACGTAGGTAGGGCGTTGTCCTCGCTCCGATAGCGCCTGCATTATCATCCTCATTTGCATCAGGCAGTGAGATGGAGATACAAACCCCACCCCTCTGGCCCCGTGGTCCAGTATCTTCTCGATTTGGCAGACGGCATCCTCCAGCGACACGGTGACGGACAAGGTGCTACGGCGATTCGAGGAGATCTGGTGGTTCTGACAGTAGATGCACTGAAGATTGCAGTGGGCAAAAAAGATATTGCATATCCCGTGCTTGCCCGACAGCACCGGTTCCTCACCCATGTGACGGCAGATGGAGGATATCGGCAATTCCGCGCCAACCTCACAGTAGCCCAATTCGCCATCGACACGGTCGGCGCCGCAGCCGCGCGGGCAGAGCGTGCATTGGCTCA
>JAUWMW010000044.1 GCA_030612965.1 bacterium | reverse complement strand
GATGAGAACCAGTCCCACTCGATAAAGCCGTTACCGCTGGCGGCGTTGATGGTCATGTATCCGATCCGAAACGAGGTCAGGTTGTGAAAGAAATGCGTACCGAACGACGGGTCCGGTGCGAAATCACCATAGGCCGCCTCGACAATCACCCCTGCCTGTGAAATCTGATTCCACACCACCGGCACCCCGAGCCAGCGTTCCGAAGAACCCCAGCGGCCCGGCCCGATCAGGAGATACTTCCGGTCGGCCTCTTTCAACCGGGCATTGAACTGACCGACCTGTTCAGCTATCTCAAGGGTGCGGCCACGATCAAAACGATCCGGTGACACAAAGACGATGTCGCGTATGGTCTGGTTGCAGAGGTTGCCCAGAGAATTCTCACTCTTGGCAATCACCTGCGAACCATCGACGTCATCCAGCGATATCGTCTCAAAAGTGGTGTCCTTGATCATGGGTCGAATCTGTAGAAAGTAGAACTGTTCCGGTTGCTTGCGGTCAGCCTGAAGGTCAACCGCGAACTCGATTTCCACCGGGCAATTCAGACCCTGCGAGCCGAGCTGCAACAGATACCGGGTGATATCGCACAAGGGGAAGCGGCGAAGTTTGAGTATCGGCGCAAAGCTGACGATGCGCGTCCCCTCGCGACCGGCGCCGTCATACACGCGGTCGTTTTCCGGCGAATATGTGGAGCAAATGGGGTGCAGGGTGCCGTCCCTTTCTGCCTGCCGCAAATCAAGTCGGATTAGTCCCGTCTCGCCACCCGCTTCCGGCAGGATGGAGGGATCCCTCATGTCGATGGCGAAGAAATCGTGCTGCGAGTTGTTCAGCATGTCTTTGGTGGTGGAAAACTGCGGCAGTTTCTCCGGGTAGCCGGGGGAGAAGCGCAAACAGTTGTGCCCGTCGACGATTGTTTTACCTAGTCCCAGCGCGACATACACCACTCCGTCCTCGGGTTGCACGCCGTCCATGGAGTAGTAATTGTACGACAACGCCACACCGGAAAACCCAGGATAGAAATGGTCTTCATGGCGCTGCCCAACCGCCTGCTGAATAATCACCGCCATTTTCTCCTCTTCCACCCGATTGCCGACGTACTCGTGATACGCGCGAGCGTTCTTGAAGTAGGTCGAGGCATAGATCAGCTTGATAGCGGTGAGCAATTGATGCAAGCGCACTTCGATGCGGGGGTGGCTGTTGGTCAGCATGTGGGTATCGTAGACGCCGGCCGCCGGCTCCAGGTGTGAATCCTCGAGGATCGACGACGACCGTACAGCCAGCGGGTACTTGACGACTTTCAAGATCGTGCGCAGATCCACCTGCGTCCGCTTGGGGAATTTGGCCTTAAGGAATATCCTGGCGATGGCCTCATCGGAATGCGCCTTCAAAGCCGGTCGCAACAGGTTGTTGCTGTTCATGAAGGCGTCGAAGACATCGGTGCCGATGATCACCGAATGAGGCACCGAGACCTTGATCCCCTCGAAATTCTCACTGACGTCATACTGGCTTAGCAGTGCGTTGATAAAGGCCAGGCCGCGCCCCTTACCGCCCAGTGAACCGCCGCCGATCCGCACGAAGTCCGATTGCAGATCGAAGTGCCGGCGCGAGAAGTCACTGACCACACCGAGTTGTCGCTCGTGTCGGAAACCCTTGAAGGTGTCGATCAGGTATTTGCGCAATTCGTCGACATCCTTGAACTCAGACACCTTGCGCGGTCGCAGCCGGTCGGCAAGGTCGAATTCAGTGCGCGCCATCAACCAGTTGGAAAAATGATTGTGGATAGCGTGGTAATGAATCGATTGTTCATCGACCGTGGCCAGCGCTTTTTCCATACTGCGAAAGTCGCCGGCCCTCGATACTTCAGTGCCGTCGGGCAATGTGAACACGAAGTCCCCGAAACCGAAGTGCGCCTTGATGAATCGTCTGATATCCATGTGCAGAGTGGGTGAGCGCTTATGAATGAACCCCGCGTTTTGAGCCGAGGCGACAGCGGCGTTTTCTAGGTCGAATGATTGCATTAACACCGGCAGGTCGGGAATACGCTCGCGAATCAGTTTGACCAGCTTCACGCCCGCCTCGTCATCCTTCTTTCCACCTATGCGAAAACGAACATCGGAGATGACCGCCAGGACGTACTTGCGGTATTTCTCGAACAGACTGACGGCGTCTTCGTAGTTGTCGGCCAGCAACACTTTTGGACGAGCCCTCATGCGTAACACTTTGTCGGTGACATTCAACCCCTCCGACATCAGTGCCCGCGTCTGCTGCATGATCTCGGTGTAGAACAGCGGAAGGTAGGAAGAGTAGAACTTGACATTGTCCTCGACCATGATGATGACTCTTACACCCACCAGCTTAGTATCGAAGTCGACATTCATTCGGTCTTCAACCAGCTTGATGATGGACAGCAGGATCTTGACATCACCGGTCCAGATAAACACCCAATCGATAGCACTTCTGGATTCGGTTGTTTCCATAATTGTCAACTCACGCCTGTGGTAGGCGAGGAAAACCACCGGCATGTCCGGCTTGATACTCTTGACGTCATGCCCGAAGCTTACAACGTCGAGGTCACCGACACGCTTGAAGATGATGACCAGGTCAATGTCCTGTTTCCGCAGTATATGCAACGCTTCGTCAGAGTTGGATGCCCTTTTTACGTGGGGTGTGGCGGACAGCTTGAGTTCGAGATATTCGTTGTAGATAAGCTCCGTCAACTGGCCGTCTTCCTCCAGCACGAAGGAGTCGTAGGGACTGGACACCAGCAGCACTTGCTTCACGCGTGCCTGCATCAGTGAATCGAACTTGAGGAACTTCGACTGGAAGTTAGTCAGATTTGGTTTGGACATCATTCTGCCTCTGCTGATGGATCCAACATGCCTAACAAATATAGCGGTGACGATGGAGGCGTCAAAGAGAAAAGGTGGAGCCGCCGTAAACGACTCCACCGTACTGTTCAATCATTGGGTCGGCAGTATTAGACCACACCCTGATCCATCATAGTGTCGGCTACTTTGAGGAAGCCGGCGATATTGGCGCCGACGACGTAATTGCCGGGATGCCCATACTTCTCCGCCGCCTCGATGCTGGCCTTATGGATACTGATCATGATGTTGTGCAGTCTCTCGTCAACCTCTTCGCGGGTCCAACTCAGGCGCAGGCTATTCTGCGACATCTCCAGACCGGAAACCGCCACGCCGCCGGCATTGGCTGCTTTGCCCAAGCCATAAAGCACCTTGTTCTCAAGGAACACTTTCACGCCGTCCGGGGTGGTCGGCATGTTGGCGCCCTCGGAAACACAGAAGCAACCGTTCTTAACGAGCGCCTTGGCGTCGTCGGCGTTCAGTTCGTTTTGAGTGGCGCACGGCAGAGCAACGTCAACCTTCACGTTCCAAACGCCGATGCCGTCATGGTACTCACAACCGAACTTGTCGGCGTACTCTTTGATGCGTCCGCGACGGACATTCTTGAGGTCCATCACGAAGTCCCACTTTTCACCCTTAACGCCGTCCATATCGATGATGTAACCACTCGAGTCGGACAGGGTGACGACCTTGCCGCCAAGCTTATTGACCTTCTCGGTAGCATACTGAGCGACGTTTCCGGAACCGGAAACGGATACAGTCAGACCGTCAAACGACTTGTCCCGGGTCTTCAGCATTTCTTCGGCAAAGTAGACGGTACCGTAGCCGGTCGCCTCGGGACGAATCAGGCTGCCGCCCCAATTGAGGCCCTTACCTGTCAGCACGCCTTCAAAAGCGTTGCGCAGCCGTTTGTACTGGCCAAACAGGAAGCCGATCTCACGACCACCAACGCCGATGTCACCGGCCGGCACGTCGGTGTTGGGACCGATGTGACGAAACAACTCACTCATGAAGCTTTGGCAGAAGCGCATCACTTCATTGTCGGATTTGCCCTTGGGGTCGAAGTCGCAACCGCCCTTGCCGCCGCCCATCGGCAGCGTCGTCAGCGCGTTCTTGAACACCTGTTCGAAGCCGAGAAACTTCAGGATGCCAAGATTGACGCTGGGGTGGAAACGCAGGCCGCCCTTGTACGGACCGATAGCGCTGTTGTACTCGACACGGAAACCGCGGTTGACCTGAACCTGGCCCCTGTCATCAATCCACGGCACGCGGAACATGATAACTCTTTCCGGTTCGATGATGCGCTCAAGGATTTTGGCCTCTTTGTACTCCGGATGTTTCTCGATAACTGGTTCGAGAGACTCAACGACCTCTTCTACAGCCTGGATGAACTCCGGCTGGGCGGGATTCTTGGCCTTGACATCGGCCATCATGGTGTCAACAAAACTCGACATAAACAGTTCTCCTCAAGAAGTTATGTTGAACTTGTTCGTTGTGTTTTCTTTCACTCAATACAAGTGAATCATTTCACATAGCTGCCGTATATACGGCCCCGCTTTTGGAAAGTCAAGACGTTTTGATTCTGTTTCAGAAGATTCCCCGTTTTTCTTGTCGGTATCGGAAAAGGTGTGGCCCAGACCGGTTTTTACCACAGCCGCCGATATGGGGACCGGTACCGACGCAAAAGAAAAACGACCGGTCTATGGACCGGCCGTTGACTAACTGTCGTGGGGGATTTTGAGGCGACTACTGACCCTGCCTGGAGCTGCAACCTGCGCACTGGTCCGGGGAGCAGCCGGGGACGCCGACCGAGATCATGTAACCGGACTGACCGCCGCGAGTGACAAAGTCGATGTTGATATCGCCGTACTGCTCAAGGTGGGTCAGGACCTTGGGATCGATGTAGGCGGAAACACCATTCGATTCGATTTCCTGAAGCTTGTCCGTTGACTCATCCAGAGTCATTCCGATACTTGGGCCGCTTCAGCCGGCCCCCTGGAAGTAGAGGATGAGCTTTTTGTCTTTGTGTTCAGGGACAGCGAGAACCTTGGTCAATTCACTGGAGGCGGTGTCGGTAACTTGGAGCATGTATTCTCAACCTTTCTTTGTTAGCACGTTCAGGCTCTTAGAACACAATATAAGCAGAAATGATTCAAAAAAAATAACAAAGTGACAAAACACTTCTATTGTCAACTATCGGCCGGGCTGGGTGGCCCATCATTCATGATGGGGATATAAGACTGCGCCGTTGCGTGAAACATCTCGCCATAAATGGTGGGCCACCGGGGTGAGCCACCCGGCCAAGAATACTCGATGGAGTCAATTCCTTTTTCTACTTGCCTCTTTTCGCATCTGTTGCCATCTTGCCGGTCATCTAAGTCGGCCGGGTTTGATGCCGATAATTGTAGAATGGACCAAAAACCCCGAGGACACGGATGCCCTTGAAAATCTGTTTCTATGAAGACGACGGATATAGCCGGTTCTTTCCTCTGACCTACATGCGTCCGGTCTATACGCTGCGTGCCGGGATCGTGCCGCTCTACAAGAGAGCCAGGAGGTACTTCGCCGATGCCGAATTCTGTTTCACGGCCCGCGAGCAGGTTTCTCCACTGTTGGCTGAGAGCTATCGCGACATTCCGGTCAACATTATCAAGAAGCCCGATGGGGAGGTGCTTTTTCTCAACGGTCGTCTCCGGGACTACGGCGACCTGCCGGAATTGGTCAGGCAGGCGACCGGATCGTCGGCATTCAAGGCAGGTGATGAGACGGTAGCCGTTCTGTTCAAGGAGAAGCTGCTTAGACATGTCCCCCCGGTTGCCACGCAACGCGAATACCAGGAAACATACGGCGAGGAGTCGTCCCAAATCAGTTTTCAAGAGACGACGGCGACACTCTACGACTACTGCTGGCAGATCATGGCCGACATTGAAAAAGAGATCGTGAGTGACTTTGCGTTATTGCGGGACAGACTGCCGGATTCGAGCAAGGCTCGAGTTCATGACGGCGCCTTCATGGTGAACAGCGGTGACATTGTGCTTGGTTACGCCGTAGAAGTGCTCCCGGGCGCGGTGCTCGACGCCTCCAAGGGGCCGATCTGCATCGCCGACTATGGTCGCATCGAACCGCACGCGGCTATCTACGGACCGACCTACATCGGCCCCAACAGCGTGATCGTAGCCGGCAAGATCACCGCTTCGTCGATCGGCCACACCTGCCGGGTCGGGGGAGAGGTCGAAGAGAGCGTCTTCCACAGTTACGTGAACAAGTACCACGCCGGCTTTATCGGTCACAGCTATGTTGGCCCGTGGGTGAATTTCGGCGCCATGACGACCAACTCTGATCTCAAGAACAACTACTCGACTATCAGGTCCAGTGTCGGCGGCGAGTTGATCGATACCGGCTCGATCAAAGTTGGCTCGTTTATCGGCGATCACACCAAGTTCGGCATCGGTACTCTCTTGAATACCGGGATCAACATCGGGGTCAGCAGCAACCTGTTTGGAGGTTCGGTGATCGCCGACAAGGAAGTGCCGTCCTTCAGTTGGGGTAATTCGGGTCGATATGAACGATATGAGATCGAAAAGGCGATCGATACTGCTCGCAAGAGTACCGCTCGGCGCAACCATACTCTGTCTGAACGAGAAATCGAACTGTTGCGGCAACTCTTCAATGGCCGTGTCGAAGAAAAGGGAATCATGAGTTTTTGAAGCGTTCTGGTTGAACAATGGATTCTAAAATGTTCGTAACAGGAGACCTGAATGCCGGAACTACGTAAAGACCCGATCACCGGACGCTGGGTGATCATCTCCACCGAGCGCGGCAAGCGACCGTCCTCGTTCACGTCGGTCTCGAAGCGCACCGACGCCGCCATGTGTCCGTTTTGTCCCGGTCATGAGGAGAACACGCCACCGGAGATTCTTGCTTATCGACAGAGTGGGACCGAGCCGAACCAGCCTGGCTGGTCATTGCGCGTGATGCCAAATAAATATCCTGCCTTGAAGATCGAGGGATCGCTGGACCGGCAACCAGTGGGCATTTACGATAAGATGAACGGCATCGGCGCCCATGAAGTGATAATAGAGACGCCCGACCATGCCTGCGATATGGTCGATATGAGCGACGAGCAAGTGCGTGATGTTTTCTGGGCCTACCGCGAGCGTATGATGGATCTCCAGCGTGATCGGCGCTTTGCATACATCCTGGTGTTTAAGAATCACGGTGAGGCGGCCGGGGCGTCGCTGGAACATGCACACAGTCAACTTATCGCTACCCCGATTGTCCCCAAGCGGGTGGCTGAGGAGATCGCCGGGGCCAAGCGGTACTGGGATTTCAAAGAACGCTGCATTTTTTGTGATATCGTCAGACAAGAGTTGACCGACGGCAGTCGCGTAGTGGCGGACCACGACGCTTTTTTGACCATTCAGCCTTTTGCACCGAGGTTTCCATTTGAAACCTGGCTGCTGCCCAAAACACACCAGTCATCCTACCTGGAGATGAGCGACACCGAGGTGATGGTGTTGGCGCGAGCGATCAAAGCCACTCTGGCCCGGTTGAAGGCGGCGCTGAATGATCCGCCGTTTAACTATATGTTGCACACGCAGCCGGTGTCAAGAGAACCGATGGAGCACTATCATTGGCATTTCGAGATTATTCCCAAGCTGACCCGGGTGGCCGGTTTTGAGTGGGGTTCGGGCTTTCACATCAATCCCACGCCACCCGAGGAGTCGGCTGCTTACTTAAGAAATATCGATCTGGAGCAGTGGAGCCACCGGCAGGATTCCAAGCCGGCAGGAAAGGAAGCCTGAACTGAAGATATTAGTAGCCGCCTCGGAGATGGTGCCGTTCGCCAAGACCGGCGGTCTCGGCGATGTGGTGGGTGCTTTGCCGGCCCAGTTGGCGCGGTTGGGTCACGAGGTGCTGGTCATGATCCCGCATTACGGCTTTCTTGACACCGCTGACTATCACCTTGAGCCGTTGGCTTGGTCGCTCAAGATACCGATCGGCACGTCCGAAGAGGTCATGACCGCCAGCATGGCGCGTGATCGCAGGAGTGGCCTGCGTATCTGCTTTATCGGCAATGCCCATTACTTCAATCGACGTGGCCTCTATTTTCATCATGACACTAAGGAGGATTTCGCCGACAATGACGAGCGGTTTGCCTTCTTCAGTCGGTCGGTGTTGGAGGCGGCGCGTAAGCTTGATTTCAAGCCTGATATCGTTCATCTCCATGATTGGCAGGCTGGTCTGATTGCCGTCTATCTGAAAACGGTCTATGCCGACGATCCATTCTTCGACGGCGTGAAAACGGTACTGACGATCCACAATCTGGCTCACCAGGGTAGTTTTGAGGCTGAAGGTTTTCCGGCTCTGGGTCTTCCCGACAGCCTGTTGTTGCCAACGGCGCCGTTGGAGTTTTTTGGGAAGGTGAACTTTCTGAAGGGCGCTATCGTTCACGCTGATTTGATTACCACCGTGTCGCCTCGCTACGCCGAGGAGATCCAGACCGGCAAGTTCGGCTGCGGGCTCGACGGGGTGCTCAGGAAACGATCTGATGATTTACACGGAATTCTCAACGGCGTCGACTATACCGTTTGGTCGCCGTCACGCGACCATCACTTGCCGTTTCGGTATTACGCGGCCAATCTCAGTGGGAAGCGGATGAACAAAGTAGAACTGTTAGGCGCTGCCGGTTTGCCGATTCGAGAAACCACGCCGTTAGTGGGGATGGTCACGCGGCTGGTCCATCAAAAGGGTCTGAGTCTTCTTCGCGATGCCGCTGACAGACTGTTTGCCATGAACATCCAGATGGTGGTCCTCGGTACCGGCGAGGACAAATTCCACAAACTGCTGCTGCATCTTCAGACCAAGTACCCCGACAAGCTCAAGGTTTATCTGGCTCACGATGAAAAGATGGCCCACCAAATCGAGGGTGCTGCCGACATCTTCCTGATGCCGTCGTTGTTTGAGCCGTGCGGCCTCAACCAGCTATATTCGCTGAAGTATGGTACGGTTCCGGTAATCAACGCGGTTGGTGGTCTGGCCGACACGGTCGTTGACTATGACCCGGACAGTGGCGAGGGTACCGGATTTGTCTTTGCCGAAGATACTCCCGAGGCGATGTTGACGGCGCTGGAACGGGCGCTGGCCGTCTATGCCAGGCGGAGACCCTGGGTGAAGCTGATGAAGGCGGGCATGAAGCAGGACTTCTCGTGGGCCCAGGCGGTTGACCAGTACGTCATACAATTCGAGAAACTGATTGGCTGACAATAGCGTACGGGCCATCTCTTGAAGAAATACCTCAAAACTGCGCTTCCCATAGTCCCGGCCCTGATGATATTCGGTTGGCTGGCCAACAAGTTTTGGTTCATCCAGGACGATGCTTACATCTCGTATCGATACGTGGCCAACTTCCTCAATGGTCACGGTCTGGTCTATAATATAGGGGAGAGGATAGAGGGCTTCACCAACTTCGGGTGGGTCATCTATTTAGCTCTGATCGGCGCGATGAAGCTGGACTTCATCCTGGTATCGCAGTTGACCGGCTTGGCCTTTGGGGCTGGGTTGATAATTCTGACATATTTGCTTGCCCGCCACCTTTTTGCCCGTGAGGATTCCTTGCTGGCCCTGCTGCCGGTTTATCTGGTTGCCGTCAATCCGGGTTTGGCCTACTGGTCACCGGCCGGACTGGAGACAAGCTGCTTCGCTTTTGCCACTCTGGCCGCATTGTACTGCTATCTCAAGCAAAGCCGCTGGTTGCTGTTGTGGCTCCTGGTAGCGGTCTGGGTGCGACCCGAGGGCGCCCTGGTGGCGGGCCTGCTGGTCTTGATCGAAGCTATTACCGAGCGGCGTCTGCCGCGTTTCACCGGCCGTGTTGTTATTATGGCGTTTATTCTCTCACTGCCATTTGCCCTCTTCAAGGTGATCTACTATGGATCGATCTTCCCTAACCCGTTCTTTGCCAAGACCGGGGCACGCCTTGACTATTTAGCCGCCGGTTTAGAATATGCCGGCAAGTTCTTTGCCGACTGTGGCTTTTATGGTATCGGGTTGCTATTGCCGTTGCTCTTTTGGAGTCGAATGTCCAGGGCTTTTCGGGCTGTGTGGCTTTTAGTTATATTGTATGTCCTTTATATTGTGGTGGTGGGGGGGGATGTTCTGAAAGTGTACCGGTTCTTCGTGCCGGTGCTTGGCGGCGTCGCTCTGTTGACGGCAGTGTCATTGCGGTTGGTGGTAGGGAATCTGACGCCCAGAACTCGCAATATGATCTACTTCCTGGTGGCGGTACCGCTGTTGGCGGCGACTGTCTGGTTGCCCTGGACTCATGTCAACACCTACAATGCCAACGAGAAGTTGTTTATGCGGAAGATGCAATTCATGGGTCAACAGATGCGTCAGTCCGACACCACGGATTTTTCTGTGGCTGTGCCGACCATCGGTATCTTCGGGTACGAACTGCTTGGCCATGATGTGATCGACATGGTCGGTCTGACCGATTCGACCATCGCACGACATTCCGAGCCACCGATTGAGGGCATGACCACTACCTGGAAAGAGCGAAAGCACAACACCAAGTACCTGCTGACCCGTGCCCCGGACTACATCGTGTTCTCCACCGGCGTGAAACCATCGGCGCCGGCTGAGCGGGCTCTGTTGCTCTTCCCGGAGTTTCTGAACGCTTACCGAACGGTTGGCTGGTACTACCAGGTCAATCCGACGACGAAAGGCTCAATCGTCTCAGCGTTCAAGAGGGTCCGAGAGATCAAAGGGTCGCTGGTTCCTACATACCCGGTCGAGTATGTGCAATACTACAAGGAGGGTCTGGACAGCTACGTAGCCGGGAATCACAAAAGGGCGATCGAGTTCTATGCTAAGGCGCTTAAAGCGAGCCCGACACCATACAACCCTTATGTCATTTATCAGAAAGCGTTCAGTCACCTTCTGCTGAATGATCAGGAGCCTGCCCTCAAGCTTTTGCATCATGTCTTGGCTCAGGACTCACTGGTTTTTGAGGCTCACAAGGACCTCTATTTCTTTGCTGCTGTCACCGGTGACACCGCCCGGGCTGCTATCCACGAGCGCTGGTTGCGAAAACTGGTTCCCTGGTACTGGCCGAAAATCTATTCCGACGCTGCCAAAGCCCGAGCCGACATGCTGGCCAAACAGCGCGGGCGATAGACCGATAGACGCGCACCACGCAGAATCTGACGGCTTGAATCAGTCAACTCCCAAGGTTGTGAGGCGGATGTCGAACTCCGGAATGCGTATTTTCAAATCGAAAGAAGTTGACAAGATCAGATGCCGATATTATAATCTGAGGCCAAGTTCGATAGGCGGGAATAGCTCAGTTGGTAGAGCACCACCTTGCCAAGGTGGCTGTCGCGAGTTCGAGTCTCGTTTCCCGCTTTTTTTGGGCGCCATAGCCAAGTGGTAAGGCAGAGGTCTGCAAAACCTTTATCCCCCGGTTCGAATCCGGGTGGCGCCTTTTTTTATGGCCAGCCACAGTTTTCCTTTCCCCCAAACACCGTCATTGCGAGGTCACGCGTTTCGCGTGGCCGCGGCAATCTCACTTGTGGTTAAAGCTGCTGTAGGTCAGGTTCCTTGGAACCTGACGAGGAACAGGCTTGCCTGTCAGGATCACAAGGATCCTGACAAATACTGATCAGACGTTTGAGTCAGGGTAGGTCGACGCCCAAGCCTGTCCTGAGCGGAGCCGAAGGATGGTTTCGACATCCGATGGTGCTTATGAGATCCGGACGAACGTCCGGCATGACGGTTTTCAGTCGGATGCCCCACCCCCTCCCTCTAGAACATCGCACAATCGGTCGATCTCTAATATATGTCCGTACGTCGTCGTGACGATCTTATCCTATTTGCCGATTACTGAATCCGACACCGAGCGGTCAACGTAGATAAAGAGCATCCATGTATTAGGAAATCGCTTGACACCGGCGGGTCGCGTTGGTATCTTCCCAATGGAGGATGGATGTCTTTGGTTCTGTCTGTGTCTCTATTACCGGTGTGAAGAAATAGTGTGGATCTCGATTGCCGGATCAACTGAAGTCGCTGTGGTGTATTGCTTCAGGCCTGTTGGTATGGGAGAATACGCGCCATTTCCGCCGTCAAAACCGTTCGGGCACTGCTGGGCTTGGCGAAGACTGACATAAACTACAACTATCGACAGAGTCTCAAGGGCGTTTGAGGCCCGAGGATTTCAGGAGGAATCTCATGCGAAGAGCTTTACTTGGTTCCGTTGCGCTTGCGGCAGTGTTCGGCTTTTGCGCCATGTTTGTGCTGGCCGACTGGATGCCCGGCGACGGCCACAAAATGCACTTTCCTCAGAACCCCGATGAGGAAGGGTGGAACGTTCTGGCCAGTTTCGGTCAGCCATTAGCCGATGACTGGACCTGCTCCGAAGACGGTCCGGTCAACGAAATCCATTTCTGGGGATCATGGTTCGGCGGATCCACCGGTACCATCGACGGTTTCTGGATCACTATCTACTCCGACATCCCTGATCCGGATGTGGGCGACCCGGCGAACTGGAGTATGCCGGGCAATGTGCTGTGGAGTTGCTATATCCCAATCGGCGACGTGATCGTACAGCACATTATCCCCGACCCGCAGTTGTGGGAAGG
>JAUWMW010000051.1 GCA_030612965.1 bacterium | reverse complement strand
AGTCACTGTAGACAGTTGCGGCAGGTCTTGTCCTGCTGAAAGCGGGATGTGACCTGCCGCCATTGTCTGACATCTACTTATATGTCGGGTCACAACCACGCCTCCGGCGTAGTCAAGACCCGACACAACGGTGCGCGATGCCATTCAACACTCCCGTACTGACTGGGCAACACGTCACTTACAGGCATTACATAATGGTCTTGTTCATTTGCGGCGCCGAGCCGACAAACTGACCGGGTTCCGATCAGTGGGTTTATGAGCAGGTTTTCAGACAAAATCGAGCCCCGTCCAGGTGGCCTGGGACGGGGCTCTTCGATGGCGGTGACGCTGGGAGTCGGGCCCCCATTGCCAACTCAGCCATTGCGTTCCATCGCGTGCGACCCGCGATCGCGAATCCGGGTATCTCTCCCCCGGCGCGTTACTGTCGCCAGTGAACTCTAATTAGGTCACACCCCCAAAAGTTATTCCGGCTGGGGGAGCGGCGGCGAGGGCTGGGTCCCAGCTCCCTGCCCTCATTAGCCCTAATCCGCATCCCCCCGCCAGGTTATTCGTTAAATGCTGAGAGCGCTCAGCCCCTAAGTTGCTTGCACGATCCATAGCGGCGCAAGCGGTGCGCTGGATGCAAGTAGCCGTTGACCCCGAAGCAGCCGATTGCTCGGTGGGGTCTGCGCAGAATCCGCGTACATGCGACAGCGAACAATGAGTACGCTGCAACAAGTCGTTCCTGTTGTAGTCAAACCGGAAGGCAGCCCTACCAGCCCTGTCTCGGTCAAGGAAGCTGTCGGTTCGCCTGCCACATACTGCACTCGCACTCCAGCGAGCGAGGTTAATCCGCGATATCATCAATATCCCCTACGTCGCCATCTGACCCGCATTCAGACAGACCCATGCGCCGTTCGTACCATTGACGGTGATGTCTTGAGAGGCTGGGACCCCCAGTTCCGACACATGCAGTTTACAATGCGTCTGAGCGTTTGTCAAGCTCTTTCTTGAAGCATGGGTAACGTAGGTACACGTTTACCTGGATTGCTCGAGAGTCTGTTTCCTACCTGGGTGGGAGCTGTTAATCGCGCCTTTTTGATTTCGCCGCCCGTTGTCGGACCGCCTCGAACAGACAGACGCCGGTGGCCACAGAGACATTCAAGCACGATACGGCGCCGTGCATCGGAATCCGCACCAGATAATCACAGCGCTCAGCAGTGAGCCTTCGCAACCCCTTTCCTTCTGCCCCCATGACAATCGCCAACGGACCGGTAAGGTCTGCTTCGTAGAGTGATCTTGCGGTCTCATCGGCGGTGCCGACCAACCACAACCCGGCCTCTTTCAGCGCTTTCATCGTCCTGGCCAGATTAGTCACTTGAATGAAGGGCACTCGTTCAGCCGCTCCTGCTGCCGTCAGTCGAGCCGAATCGGTCAGCCCGACGGCTCGATCGCGGGGGGCTACTACGGCGTGAACACCGGCAGCATCGGCGCTTCGCAGACAGGCACCAAGATTGTGAGGGTCCTGAAGACCATCGAGAATAAGAACAAAAGGATCGGCAGAAGTTTGGTCAATGATCTCAAGCAGGTTGTTTTCGGACCTCATGGTAACCGACAAGCTCAGATCACTGTGCTGGTGTCGACGCTCTGAATGTGCTCGAGGTTTCTTACCCATGACCGTAAAGTATCATCCCGGCTCGCGTTGTCAAGCGTGGTTAGCGTTGGACTTCCCCAAAAAAAACTGGGGTTGAACAGCGATATCAGGTATCTGTGGTCGGCGTACGTCCCCGTGCGCCGACAACTTTTCGGGGTGAACACGGTAGACGAGGACGTCCACCACACACGAAGTACTGCATTGGGGGACAGCCTTGGAAGCCACTTCCAGTCCTCCTTTCTCTGTCATACTAGCGAAGGCCAGTCTATGCAAGTAAGCCTGGATTTCTGCTTTCGGGGACTTCCAAAAACTACCGGGTGGTGGTTATTCCTTTGCTGTGGGCGGCAGACGTCCTCGTCTGCCCCTTGATTACCCTGGGTACGTCCTTCAGACGGGCAGACCGGGAGGTCTGCCGCGCACAATATCATGGGGTTTTAGTTGGTCCCTTTCGCGGGAATGACAGTGGTAGAATACGGATGGATTCCCGCCTGCGCGGGAATGACAGAAGGACGCGGGAATGACAGAAAGCGGCCTTCGACTCCGTTCAAGGCGACGTGAAAAGCGCGCGTAGCGCATGAGGCCCATTTATGGGTGGCTTGCCACTGGATGCCGGATCAAGTCCGGCATGACATGTCGTTCCACTTTCTGAGAACACGAACTCCGTGATTCAATTTACATTGGCAGAAATCCTCAACCATTTGTGGGGAAGGTGCTGTGGTAGAGGACCGTTAGTCTCATTTCGGCGGTTTTCCTTTTTCCTTGCCCGGCCACCACTTTTTGTCAATATTAACAGCCGCCTCAAAATGATGAAGTATTGTTTTTGGGGTACACCGTCGACCGCCGACGGTATAAGGCGAAACGAAGGAGCTTTGCATGTCTTTGACCAAACGCACACTCGGTTTTCTATTAGCGACAGTCATTCTGTTAACAGTGAATTCGTGCGGTGACGATGATTCGCCGACCGATACCGTTATCCACGAACCCGGAATCGTATGGACCGCTCGTTCCACCGGAACATCCAGTTTCATGATCGACGTCACCTGGTCGGAGACACACGGTATGTTTGTCGCCGTGGGTAACAATGGGGTCATCATGACGTCGAGCGATGGTCTGGTCTGGACGCAGCAGGAAAGCCCGACCGACGAGTATATCCTCGAAGTTACGGCTACGGCTTCAGAGTTCATCGCCGTCGGCGACAACGGCACAGTACTGACCTCGCCCGACGGCCTTACCTGGACATTGGTGTCACTCGACAGCGTCGGCGTGTCGGCCGGCTGGTTGTACGGCGGTATCGCTTCGTCCGGATCGGTAGTGGTCGCGGTTGGTCAGGACGGCGCCATTATACATGCGGACGGCGATGACTGGCAGTTGGCGGACAGCAGCCGCACCACCCAGGACCTGTTCGGCGTCACCTGGTCGGAGGAACATTCAATCTTCGTGGCTGTCGGTGGTCTGGGCACAATCATGACATCGTCTGACGGCAATGTTTGGACGTTGGACACCCTGTCACCGACGACTGCCTGGCTCTATGATGTCACCTGGTCGGATGCGGCTGAGATATTTGTGGCCGTCGGGCAGAACGGCACAATCCTGACGTCATCCGACGGCGAGGAGTGGTCGGAGGAGGAGTCACGCCTGGGCGCCTACCTCTATGCCGTCACCTGGTCGGATGGTTTGTTGGTCGTGGTCGGCCAGAACGGTTTGATACTGAGTTCGGTTGACGGTGAAGTATGGACGTTAAGAGAGCATGGTTTGGCCGACAACCTGCGTTCGGTGGCCTGGTCACCTTTACACAACCGGTTTGTCGCAGTCGGACTTTCACAAACAGTGCTGATATCCGACGACGGGCTGCAATGGAATGCCCAGGTAACCGGGGCCGACTTCGACCTTTACGATGTTACCTGCGTTATTGACGACGATACTCTCTGCCTGGCGGTCGGGTCAGGCGGAACTATCCTGGCCTCTTCCGACGGAGTCGATTGGTCGCTCAGGCGATCGGGCGGGACCGATGTCCTGCGCAGCATCACCCACCGTGGCGGCGCCAACGAACTCTTTGTCGCGGTGGGTGACAACGGTCGCGTGATGCTCTCATCTGATGCCGTCACCTGGGACAGCCTTAGCTGCACTGTGCACCATTTGCACGATGTAGCGGCATCACCGGAACTGCTGGTCGCGGTGGGGCGGAGTGGCACGATTTTGACCTCCGAAGATGGTGCAGTCTGGACGCGCGTTCCCAACCTCGGCACCAGCGAGCACTTTGAGTCGGTGGCCTGGTCGGGAAGCGCTTTCGTGGCCGTCGGCGACAGTGGGATTGTAGCGATCGCCCAAGGCGATCAGGCTCCCCCGTGGGACACTTTGCGCATTCTGACGGAACCTTTCCTGCAAGACATCTTCTGGAACGACACTATCTTTGTCGCTGTCGGAGAGCAGGGAGTGATTTTCACCTCGCCAAATGGCAGCGACTGGACTGAGCAGCTCTGGGATGTGCTTCCCGAACAACTCAAAGGACTCAATGCCGTGGGTTCTTCCGGATCGCTATGCGTTGCGGTCGGCATCGACTTGACAATCATTTCGTCGGGGGATGCTACCGAATGGATCGGTCGCGGACAGGCGGCCAGCGGCTCGCTGGAGGGAGTGACCTGGACGGGCACTCGTTTTGTCGCTGTGGGTTGGGATAACATCATCGTTACGTCGCCCTAGCCGAAGATGTCAGGAGCGCCCTTCGACTCCGCCCGGGGCAGGCTCGGCTCCTGACCCGGCTGCGAGATCCCTGTAAATTAGTAGGTCAGGTTCCTTGGAACCTGACGCGATTTGGATGTCAGGATCACAAAGATCCTGACCTACAGGCAAGCCTGTTCTTCGCGCTTCGCGCGGCAGCGTCATGGGGCGTTACGCGATTTCGTTGTCAGGTTTCGCGGCGCACGTTAGAAAACCGCCCGACTGACATGCAGTCGGGCGGCTGAGTATAATCACATCTGAACGACGAACTACGGACAGTCAGGCGGAACCGGGCCGCTGTTGAACATGTAGTCCACCAGGTAAACGAGATCACTGATTTCAATAGTCGGGTTGCCGTCACCGTTGATGTCGGCCTCGGTGAAACATGACGGTTCCGCTCCTTCGGCAAACATGTAGTCGACCAGGTAGACGAGGTCCGCGATATCAATAGAAGGACCATCGTCATGGTTAACATCGCCGCGCGTGCGGCAGCAACAGGCATCCCCGACACCATCGCCGTCACTGTCAGCCTGATCCGGGTTCGGCACGTCGATGCAGTTGTCGCAGGAGTCACCGATTGCATCGGCATCGATATCTTCCTGATTCGGATTGATTGTCGTCAGACAATTGTCGCACGAGTCACCCACCCCGTCGAGGTCCAGATCCTCCTGGGCGGCGTTGAACACTGTCGGGCAGTTGTCGCAGGCATCACCGACATCGTCACCATCGGAGTCGGTCTGATCGCTGTTGGCGACGGTGGGGCAGTTATCGCAACCATCCGGCACGGTATCGCTGTCGGTGTCGACGTTATCGTCATGGCCGGGGCAGATATCACAGGCATCACCGACACCATCAAGATCGGAATCGGTCTGATCGGTATTGGCAACAGTAGGGCAGTTGTCGCAACCATCCGGTACGGTATCACTGTCAGTGTCGACGTTGTCGTCATGGCCGGGGCAGATATCACAGGCATCACCAAAACCGTCACCATCGGAGTCGGTCTGATCGCTGTTAGCGACGGTTGGACAGTTGTCGCAACCATCCGGCACCGTATCGCTGTCGGTGTCGACGTTATCGTCGTGGCCGGGGCAAACGTCGCAGGAATCCCCTACCCCGTCCTGATCGGTGTCTTCCTGGTCAGCGTTGGCCACCGCCGGACAGTTGTCACATACGTCACCGACCGTATCCTCGTCGCCATCCGCCTGGTCCTGGTTGGCGTCATCGGGGCAGTTGTCACAAAGATCACCGACCAAATCGCCATCGGTGTCTGTCTGGTCGGGATTATATACGCCCGGGCAATTGTCAATGGCGTCGTCCACGCCGTCGCCGTCGACATCAGGGTTGTGGATTGTATAGCAGTGCGGACCGCTCCAGTCGGGCACAATGTTGCCGACGCCCGTTCCGTAAGCCCACAACCACAAGCCAACCGGCAGAAAATAGCTGGCGGAATCGAGGCAGACTGTCTTGCCCATCTGATCGGCATCGAACTCGGTGGAGATCATGAAAGTAACGGCATCGAAGCCATCCGGCATCCCCGTTCCCTCCATGACAGAAGCACCCAACGCCACCGTGTCGGCGGCTGAACCATTGACGCCGTAATAGTTGATTGAGACGATCAGATCATACAAATCGCCCAACCCTACGGCTGCCGTATCACCCACGATCGGCGTCCAGAGGGCGCCGTCGGTTGAATGCAGTTTGAATCCGTTGGTAAATCCCTTGAGTGGAGCACCGATACCGGTGTTCGTCCAGCGCAGGTGAAAAACAATCGGGACGCCGGTGGTGAGTGTGTCGGGGGCATATAGCCCATCGACATGGTCGAGTGAAACTGACGCCGGAAGGGTGGTGGCCGGCATGGCGAAGGCACATACAGCCACCAGCAGCAGAATTGAGCGCTTTGTCATAAGATTCGATCTCCTGTTTGTACTTCAACGTAGTAGACACTGCAATATAACCGTTTGAGCCGGCAGGTCAATGCCCTTTTCCTATTAGCAGGCTGTTGAAAAACTCTGCCATCGTCATTGCGAGGTTGCCGCAGGCGACCTCGCAATGACCGGAATGGGGACTTTCTCAACAACCTGTTAGAAGTGGTCATCTGCGTCAATTTCGCGTACTGTCGTACCGGTGACGAAACATCAGCATACGTCTGTCATCGACCCGCGATGGAGTTCACTTGACAAAACGACGCCGGTCGAGGCCACCATTGGTAGCTGTGTTAGGCGCAGAGAATCAGCGCTGCAACTCATCCGTCTCGACATGAATGACGGCGCCACCCGATGCATCAAAAAGGAAATCCACTCTGGTCGTGCCCGGCATGAGATACAGAACTGTGTCGACGGCCTCGTATGTCTGCAGACCGTGGTCAAACGACCTGGTCGCAACAGTCAGCGTGTCGGTCGTCGGGACATCGACAAAGCCGTAGAAGCCAACGGCGTCGGTGGTGTCGGAAAGCTGGTCGGGCACAATCTCGTCATTGAGAAGCAGGTCAACGATGACTTGGGCCACTTCAACGGTATCGTTCGTTCCCGGTTCAACCACGCGCACCGTTCCTTCGAGCGACGACGTCAAGGGCGGTAATGGAATCGTCAGGGCCTCGATATACGCCATGTCACCGGGGTAAATGTCCTGATCACCCTTGAGCTCCTCGAAAGAAGGGATGTACACCTCCTGTGAGATAACGGCATATCCGTCTTTCGTGTATGTGAACGGATAATAGCCGGTGAGCAACCGATCAGGCACATAAAAGTAGCCGTTTGCATCCGTCGTATCGCTGGCGGTAGTCCCGTCTATCACCCAGGTTACAGGGACATCCTCAAGTGGCGCATTATTGAACCCATCCCTGACAACACCGTCGATTGTCCCGACGACCCTGTCTATATCCCAGAAAGCGGCCAGAATATCATCATCAAGATCCGGGGGGCCTGTCCTGTACTCATCGGCTGGTGTCCAATCTGCACCGGCCAACACCAAACGACATCTCCTCCCGCACGGCAGGTCCATGGAGAACTGGCCATCGTCGTCAATCACCCGGAGAGTACCGTAATAGTGACCGGACGTGGAGTAAAGAACGATTTTGACATCCTCAACGACGACATTATTGAGCTTCCCTGACAATGCCGAAATCTCGTATTCATCCGTCTCACAGTCGGCAGGCAACTCGATATCGAGCATTTGCGCCGGTTGGCTGGTGTCGCCGACAACATGACGTTCTTCCGATATTTGCGGATTATCATCACTGCAGGCGACAAACATCAATACACTGAAGCTGAAAACCACACCAACAAGGAGTCTTTGTGCAAGCTGACCGGTCATTGCTGAACCTCTTTCCTTAACATTCTATTTTTTCCGCTGGCCAACCATAAGACATTCAAACGGCGATGTCAATCAGACTATATTGATCGGTCATAGCCCCCAGCGGCGGTGTAAACTCTGCTACTTGTATAGAAACCGCTTGATCTTGCGGGTAGACGTCTTTTCAAGCTCATCGAGTTGCACGTCAAACGCGGCGATCCGTTTGTAAGCGGCGACGTTATCGTGTACCTGCCTGACCACATTGGCGATGATCTTGTTGATCGCCGCCAGGTCCGGATTATCGATATCAGCGATCAGACCGTCGGCTACCAGTTGCTCCAGGTCCGGCACAATCAGCGCTCGCACTTCTTCACCCTGCCCGTCCGCCTTGGCCCGTCCGAACACGACAGCCTCGAGGGTCAGTGACGACTCGATCAACTTCTCTTCGAGTTCCTCAGGATAGATATTCTTGCCGGCCGCCGACACTATCAGGCTTTTCCGGCGTCCCGTAATCCAGAGGTGGCCATCACGGATTCGGCCCAAATCGCCGGTGTGGAGCCAACCATCGATGATTAGCTCTGCCGTTACTTCCGGAAGACCACGGTAGCCGGGCGTAATGTTGTCACCTCTGACGATGATCTCCCCCACGCCCTCATGGTCCGGGTCATGAATCGCCACCTCTACGTTATCCAGTGGCGGGCCGACTGAACCGAACTTGATGTCATCAGGGCGTTGGAACGAGATGACCGGGCTACACTCGGTCATTCCATATCCCTCCAGGAAATCAATACCGAGTAGATTGAAGAATCGCGACATCCTCGACGGTATCGCCGCCCCCCCGGACACAAACATCCGTACTGATCCCAGACTGGCGCGGTTACGCACTGACCGAAACAGCGGGCGACCCGACTTGAGGCCGAGTTTCCAGGTTGCCGATGAAAGCGACATTAGCGTCCTGAACATCAACCGTCGAAGCACCGGCGCGGTGGCCAGTTTCCTCTGGAATGACTGATACATCTTCTCAAACAAGAGCGGCACACCGACCATGTAGGTCACGCGATTGTTGGCCATGTCTTCCTTGATTTGATTGGATTTGAGCGATCGAGCATACACAATCGTCGCACCGGACATTATCGGCGTCAGAAAGCCGCAACTAGCCTCAAAAGTATGATGCAATGGCAGCACCGACAAAAAGACATCTTCGGGACCGATGGAGAGACGGGAGAAGATGCCGTCGAGGTTGGCCAGCAGATTCTTATGGGTAAGCTCCACCGCCTTGGGCGCTCCAGTTGTTCCCGAGGTGTAGATAATGACCGCGACCTCGGAAGGTGGGGGCAGTGATATCAACGGTTCGGAACCGGCAAGTTCGGTCCAAGCCGAATCGGAGTCGCCCTCGAAACTGAAAACCTCGACGTTGACAGCGGCATCGTCCAGAAGCTCCCGGCCGCGACTGGAGACGAAGGCCGAGCGAAGCCCCGAGTGTTTTGCGATATGGGCGATCTCAGCAGGCTTCAGGTTGATATCAATAGGCACCACCGTGCCCCCGGCGGCCAGAATCGATAGATAGGCTATCGGCCACTCCGGTCGGTTCTCAGATAAGATACCAATGCCACAGGAATCGACACAACCATGGCCGACAAGCCCTGCCGCGACCGCTCGCACGGTTTGCAGGACTTCATCGAACCTGTACTCCTTACCCAAACCACCTTCCGCTTTGAAGGCGATCTGATCGGGATAGCGCTCAACCGCCTGTTCAAATCTTGAACAGAGGTTGGGTTTCGGTGTGTCTTGAGCGTGGTTCAGAGGCATATCTCAATTTAGATACGTAGAGCCTAAAGACAAAGTGAAAAATGCTCTATGCCCACCTAACAACTTGGCCGGGTGCCCCGGACGAACGGGAGTGTTGATAAAGTCCCTTTGGTTGTCATTGCGAACGATCCGCCACCGGCGGAGAGCGCGGCAATCTCGTACTGTATGTCACCCAACGAATTGAGATTGCCGCGTCGCTACGACACGAGTGTCTTCGCTCCTCACAATGACGGCTCTCGGGGTTTTTCAACAAGCCCGTGTTTCTGTGCCGTCAGGTGTCTCTGCCTGACGGCTCCTAACTGCACACAAGAAGGTATCGGGCAAAGACACCCGACACCACTTTGCCGTGGGCGGAAGATCTCCTCGTCTGCCCCTTGATTGCCTTGGATACGTCCTTCAGACGGGCAGACCGGGAGGTCTGCCGCGCACAATATCATGGGTTCCTGGGAGGTCCCTTTGGCAGGAAAGACATTCGATGATAGCCGCGCGAAGCGCGAAGAACAGGCTTGCCAGTGCATCAATAGAAAACCGCCGGGGCGCAAACCCCGGCGGTTGTAGTAATCGTTGCGAGAGCGTGTGGCTTACTCTTCAACAGTGATGGTCACGCTCAGGACCAGGCCGTTTCCTCGCGGATCAGTGTCAGTTACACTGACAATATAGTCACCGGGCGCGCCGGGCACGAGGAAGGAGAAGTAAGCCTCACCATAGGTGTTGGTCTCAATCGTGCCGCCGCCCGATAGCAGCATAGTATGGTCGGCCAGCGGGTTGCCGGGACGGTCCTTGATCAGTACCGTCAGGTACGCAGTCTCACCCGCTCCGGGACTACCCTGCACCTGCAAACTCGAAGTGCCACTGTAGGCAGTTCCGGTAGTAACAAGCACATCGAATGTCGAGACAGCGCCGGCTGGATGCCAGTAAGCGATTAAGTCAACACCGCCGATCCCGTCGTCATCAGCGCCAGTCACGGAGTAGTCCTGCTTGAGCACTTTGGACGTGATTTCCACACGGTCCGAAGCACCGTAACAGCCATCCTCCAACGAGCCTCCGCTCACGCCGAGCAGGTTGGCGTCGGCACGGAACGAGGTACCGCCGACCACCGGATTGCCGTTGAGGTCGATACCGGTGACCCATACGTAGACTTTTGATTCTCCGTCGGCTACCATCGATGCCGGCACACCGACTACTATCAGAGTGTCGGGGAACCACGAATTGTAGAACATGGCCGTATCGGCAACAGTGCCGCCGGCCGTCTCAGCATAGATGAACACGCGGCCGTCGGCTGTAGGAACGTTGTTACCAGAGAACCACTTGGTATTACAGATACCCTCGTGATTCATGGTACGCTCCTCGTGCGATTTCATCGTACCCTCGTCGCACGAGAAGTAAACAACCTCAGAATCGTTCACCGGATTGAGATAGATATCGGACACAACGGCGACAACGGCATTGGTGAAGGCAACACCACCCCAGTGCGGCATATTGCAGTCCTCGGCGCCCAGGACAATGTACGCCGGGGGACCGGCGGTCACCAGCACCTGAGTAGCATTGGAGAGTACGCCACCGCACGTGGCGCGGATTCTGATTGTCCCCGATATTGAGCCGGAGTGAATTGTCGCTGAGGCGACGCCCTGGCTGTTGGTGACCGTTTCGTAGGGACCTTGGTCGACGGTGCCGAGATGCTCGCCGCCGCCGGGACCGTCAAGGATATAGAAGCTGACGTTCAACCCTTCGGGTACCGGGTTGGCGTTGACGTCGTACACGACCGCTCGCAACCAAGCCACCTCGATACCGCCGGTCTGCGTCACCGAGAGACTCATCGAGTCGGACGCCAGGTAAATGAAGTCGGGGGTGGCGTTAGGCGAAAGCTGCAGCGATGTCTCGGCCTCGCCGGTGATGCCGCCTTCGTTCACGGACACTTTCACATAGACCGTCTGAGCGTCGTTGCCACTGACAAAAGTAACGCTGGCGGCGCC
>JAUWMW010000290.1 GCA_030612965.1 bacterium | reverse complement strand
CGGACAGTCTCTGACCGAGCAAACGAAAAGGCCTCGACGAAACCGTCGAGACCTTTCTCTCCTCACCATCCGGGGCTTTGTTCAAGCAGTTCGACCGCCATCACCACTGCTTGAAAGTCTCATAAATTGGCAGGTTGCGGGCTTGCCGTTTTACGTGTTCAGCGTGCCCCGGCACATTAGGTAGCAACAAACTACGTGCCGGACAACGCATCCTAACGCTAACAAGTTGAGATGTGGTCACTTAGTAGATGTCACATCGCATCCAGCTAATGCCGGCATCCACGAAATCGCAGAACCTGCCTCTATTCCGTCGCAGAACGTAGCGGGGGCGCAGAATCAGCGCCGTGAACTCGGCTGGCTCCGGACGCACTGCGTTGTCCGAGCGGCCTCTCGGGATACCGGTTACCACAAGACAGGGGTAACCGCTATTTTGCAGGGTTGTGGTCGAATATGGCGCATATCACACCGTGGTCCGACCAACCCGGATCGTTGCCTCCAACCACTTTGTTCCAGGGCGAGTTCTTGTCGATGAGATGGTCGTTGATGACGCGTGCCTCTCGGAACGACCAGATCCGGTTCTGCGAATTGTCGTAGAATTGCTCGCTGACTAAAATGTGATCAAGCGATTCCCGCTGTCCCTGGTGCAAGTAGGTGTAGTAAACGTCGCGAAGACTGCGATATTCCTGGAGCGTAGCTACAGAGTACATTCCCAGGTCACTCGCGTAGGCAGTTCTCGATTTCTCGTACATACGGTACGGCGGCTGGGCAGTGACTATGGATGTTATGACGCCGAGCTGGGAATCGTTCAGATCGCCCATCACTACCGTCGGCGTGTGAGAATCCTTCATCTCCTTGTTCAGCATGATGCGCAGAGCAGTGGCTTCGGCTGTGCGTCGGATGGTTGCCAGAGCGGAGCCCAAAGCTATGCTGTGTGGTTTGACGGCTGGATCATTCTTTTCCTGTGAATCGAGCTTTGTCGGCAGCTTTGATTTGAGGTGAGCTACGAACAAGACGATATCCGGGCCTTCTTCAGGTTTGATCTCGGCTCTGATCACTGGCCGTCTGAAGCCCACCAGTTCGACCTCGACATTATCGTCACCGCTGCTGGGGCGTTTTTTGAGGACAAGTTCATCGGGTAGGTCTCTGATCCACTGTATACTGTTGACTTGAAGCGCCGTCTTCACGGCTAGCGCAATGGTCTGAGTTCCGCCGTCAGCTTCGTCTGCATAAACTGTGTACTGGGCGCTGAGATCGGCATCCTCAACGGCTTTCTCCAGACAATCTTTGTGCCACAATTCCTGGAAGCCGATAATGTCGGCCTGAGTTTCTCGGATGATCCCTGCGGTCCAGGCGATTTTTGATTTGTACTCCTCAGCAGTAACTTTGTGCTTGAAAGCGTACTTCCCTTCTTTCTGAAGATTATTCAGATTCAGGGTTGCGAAAACGAGGGTTTTGTTCGGCATTTTGACTCCTCCTGGTCACAATACGTGACCGGTTCTCCCTTTACCTGACTGGCACTTGCGGTGGTCGGTTCGCGGATGTCGTCCCAGCCGGCGCGGTTTCGGGGTGGTTAATGATTCCGAGATTTAGTATAGCATTAAAGCGGCAACGCCGTCAAGCGATTTGAATAGAACTTCGCGAACTGGACCGATATTCCCGGAAGCTCCGGCCCGGCCCCGGGGCGTTACCGGGCACCCACGAGGCCACACTTGCGTCCAGTAAGGCATCAGCCGGTGGCATCGAAGTGGCCGTGGCTGAATCCCAGCATGCTCTGTTTCGCGCGCGGCGGTCAGGCTCACCTTTTTCCTTGACTTGATTTGAGGGCTGCCATAGATTGCCCACTGTTGTTTTGCACGATGATGAGGTTTGCCGCGTCTCTAAACCGGCGTGGGGTGATCCGGATGAGTTTTTCCGGAGAGCCCACTTGTAGACTTCGAATGCAATCAGCGATGGCCGACAGCCGGTTGTCGATTGGACTGTAACAACTTGGAAAGAAGCATTTTGATCCCTCGCCGGTACAAAGCTGACAGTATTCTAAGTCCAATGTCTCTGCTAATCCTCTCACTTATTTGTCTGATACCTATTACTGTCTATTCCAAGGCGGAACCTGATACGCTTGAGAGCGTTCTGTCAGACTCCATCGCAAGCAACATGGAACTGGACTTGGCTCCAGCCCCGGCCACTAATGTGACCGTCGCCGACACCGACAACGATGCCGGTGGATCGATTACGGTGTCGTGGATGCCGTCGGTTGACGACTCCGAAGACGGTAAGGTCAAGTTGTATCGAGTCATGCGTGCCGAGGCCGTCAACGGACAGCCGGGGGAGTTCACGGAGGTAGGTGATTCTCCAGCCGGTAAAGCTGATTATTCCACTGATGATGGAAACACGTCGGATGATGGCTCCTACTTCTATAAGGTGGTTGCCGTCAGCGTAGCGTATAATGAGGCAGGCGACCTTCTTGAGTTCACCGCAGCATCCGATCACGCCGGACCGATCACATCAACACCACAATGGTTTCATAAGCAGCGGATCAACACCCTGGTCGGCATGTGCCTGTTGTCGTTCTTTATCATATATTATATCGTTCAGGCCAAAGCCGGCAAGAAGCTGTTTATCCGCAAGATAGCGGGAATGGAAGCGGTCGACGAGGCGGTCGGGCGCGCCACCGAGATGGGCAGGAAGATCTTCTACATCTCCGGCATCGGCGACATGGACAACATGATGACGATTGCCGCCATGACCATTCTCGGAAGAGTGGCGGAGTTGTCGGCGCAGTACGAGACGTATCTTGATGTGCCGGTTTGTCGTTCGATGGTGATGGTGACGGCGCGTGAGGT